>DAOWNU010000319.1 GCA_030642425.1 bacterium
ATAGCCCCATTTATCGGTTTGGCCCGGGTCGAAAATTGAAAAACCGGTTGCGATGACAACGGAACCTATCTTCAAATCGATATTTTCGCCCGCCGGTTTCTCCACAACGGCTTCGAAATTCCCGAAAAATCCGATAACGCTCGCAACCTCGCTGTTAAAAAAGATTTTGATGTTCTCGTTATCCCCGACCGCCGCGATTTTCTCCTGGATTATCGCGGGGTCGAGCTTGCCATAAGGAAGCAGGCAGTCGAGCTGCCCCGCGACGCCGCCCAGTTTATCCGTCTTCTCGACAAGATAAACCTTCCTGTCCGGCGAGGCGAGGTTGAGCGCGGCTTCGATTCCCGCGATTCCCCCGCCGATAATGAGGACGTCCGGGATGCTGTCGATCTCTTTTTGTTCGAGAGATGAGTGATAGGAAACGCGACGAACGCCCGCGCGAATATATGAGATAACCTTATCGGTCGCGGCCTTCTTGTCCTTTATCATCCACGCGCATTGCTCCCGGATGTTAATAATCTGATATAAGTATGGGTTGATTCCGGACTCCATACAGACGCCCGCGAAGGTCGCCTCGTGGTCTTTGGGCGAACAGGCGGCGACCACGACGTGCGTGAGGCCCTCGTCGATAATATCCTGCCTTAAGAAGTCTTTGCCGCCAACCGAACATAAAAGCTTGTGGCGTTTGACAATAAAGACGTCGGGATAACCGGAAACCGTCTCGATAACACGGTCGATATCCACGGCATCGGCGATATTCGGGCCGCACTCACAGACATAAACACCTATTTTGTAACCTTTTGATGACATTGTTATCCCACCGGAAAACGATTGTTTTATAGACCTGTTAAGTTACTTCGTCGATCTCGGACATAACTTTGCTCACCGCAGCCGACGCCTGCTCGACGCTGCTTGCGATATCTTTCGGCCCTTCGACACACCCCGCGACATATATTCCCTTTTTCGAGGTCGTTACGGGGGAAAGAGATTCTCTTTCGGACAACATAAACCCCGACTGTGTCAGCTCGATACCGAGCAATTTTGCGAGTTCGGAGGTGCCTTCGCGCGGCACGAGCGTCGGAGCGAGAATCACCATATCTGCCGTTATCTTCTCCTCGTGCCCGTTCAATTTATAAACCACAGAAGCCCCGCTTCCGTTAGCCTCGATTTCGATATCCTCGTATCGATTGAATGCGATATTGGGTTTGAGAGTATCGCGATAGAAAGCCTGATAGGACTTGCCGGGTAAGTTAAGCTCGGAATAGAGGTTGATTATCTCTGCGTTCTCGATTTTATGGCCGATGTAATGAGAGAATTTTAGCGGATACATCGAACAGATTTCCGGGCAATAGCCGATGGTTTCTTTTCCGACGTCATATATTATGGCGATTTTATTCGGAGTGCCGCCGTCTCTCAGAGTCAATTCGCCGAGCGTGGGGCCGTTGGACGCGAAAAGGCGTTCGAACTCCATCGCGGTATAGACGCTGTCTATCTTGCCGCCGCCGAATTTCGGGTTTGCCGACGGCTCGAACATATCGAATCCTGTGGCGACGATTATCGCGCCGACCTTCAGTTCGAGTTCCCTGTCCTCCTGTGTATAATCGATTGCCTCGAACATGCACGATTCCTGACAAAGCGAACATTCTTCGCCTTTCGCGAATCGAAGGCAGTTTTCCGCATCTATAACCGGGATATTGGGAAGCGCCCCCGGACAGGGCACGAAAATCGCCTTTCTGTCCGTAAGGTTTTCCTCAAAGGCGTTTTTAACACTCACGGGGCACGGTTCATAGCAAGCTCCGCAGCCGATACACTCGACCGCGCTCACGTATTCGGCCTTCACCCGAATTTTCGCGGTGTAATCTCCAATAGTCCCGTCGACACTTTCCACTGTCGCGAGGGTCAGAAGCTCGATGTTCGCATTCTGGAGGAGGTCCTGCTGTTTTGGCGCCAGCATACATGTGGAACACTCCATATTCGGGAAAACCTCCTCGTATTTGACGAGGTTCCCGCCTATCATCGAGGTTTTCTCGACGAGATAGACTTTTTTTCCGGCTTCGGCCAGGAGCAGGGCCGCTTCGATTCCGGTTATACCAGCGCCTATTACTAATACATCGTTATTCATAATTTTCTCTCAGGCAATCTCAAAATTAGATCATCAGTATGGCGTTTCCTTTAATGGGTTCGGCCCCAAATCCTGTATTTTCTCCGTAAATTGATTCACCACGTCGGCGTATCTTCGACCTTCAGCTGCGGAAACCCACGCGAGTTCCACGCGGTCGGGATCGATATTCAGGCTTTCGAGGACCTTTTTCAACTGTGCGAACCTTCGACGCGTAAAGTAGTTCCCCTCTTTGTAATGGCAGTCCCCCGGATGGCATCCCGCGATAAGAACACCGTCCGCGCCCCATAGGAGCGCGTTTAAAACGAGACCCGGATTCACCCGGCTCGAACACATCACCCGCGTTACCGATATCGACGGCGAAACGTCGAGCTTGTTCGACCCCGCCAAATCTGCGCCGGTATAGGAGCACCAATTGCAAAGGAAGCCAACAATGTTCGGCATGAATTCGTCGGACACGATTTACCTTTTCAGTTAAACAAAGTGTTTCGTAGCAATAGATCGAGGAGGATACCGGTCGATATCCTCCTCGATGGACAGATTAAAACTGTATCTGAGCCGTGAATTTCCCAGTTCCGTCGTCGTTGCAGAAAAGCAGGGTTTTGCCGGTTTTAGTGGCCCATGCTTTCAGGTCGTTCGGGAACGAATGACAGTCCGCGAGGACTTCAAGAACGTCGCCCTCCTGCAGATTTCTGGCTTCTGCGGCGACCTTGAGAATGGGTTGCGGGCATTTTAGACCCAGTGTATCCATTGTTTTCATTGCCATAATTCTTCCTCCTGATTTGATAGAGCATTGCGCTCCGTTAGATTATACAATATCCTGATATTTGGTTATTCTCATAAGTTCATAACACGATAACACTATCAAAAAAAAATCAAATGTCAAAGCTCAAATGTCCCCGGACGCCCGGTGGCGAAAACAAATCCAATGCCCAAATATCAAAGGCCGAACAATCCCAATATTGTCATTCCGGGCTTGACCCGGAATCCAGAGGGAGGCGTGGTTGGGCATTTTTTAAGAACGCAGGCTGTTTAAAAGTCCCGTTTTTTTTGGAACCAGCAAAATAGTTTCTAATAATAATCTTAAAAATCAAACGCGCAAGTAAAAAAATGCATAAAGTGAAAAAATTATCATTCGAGATTGATAATTGCAATTTGAGATTGCTGATTTTTGTCTTGATAAATGGTTTCATATTATTTATATTGTCTTCAC
>DAOWNU010000466.1 GCA_030642425.1 bacterium
ATAGTCGTTCTATCTCTAACCGCGCTGTTCATTATTGTCGGTTACATTTTGCCGGTTGTTGAAAGGCCCGTGGAAGCGGAGCCTGTCGATGGCCGCGCAATAAAGGTCGAGCTTTTCGGCGGATGCGGCCGGGGCGGCGAGGTTATGAAAATCGCGGGGCTATTGCGTCTCGAAGGTATCGATGTGGTGGAAATTGAAAAGGAAAGCGGGTTTATTTATCCGTCGAGTCTGGTTATCGACCGGAGGGGAAATCGAGCGTTGGCCGATTCTCTTGCAAGCCTGCTCGGCCTGCCCGGCAGCAGGATCGTTGTTCAACGTTACGATTTGATAGTCGACGCCACAATTGTCGTGGGGTTGGATTATCCCGATATTGTTAAAAAACTATCTGGAAAAGGATAAAATGTCCAAATCGGAAAATAATGTCACAAAGGGGCACGAACTCGCGCTCGCTATCGCCGAGACAATTGGCGAACACATGGGTGAAAGGATTCGCATCCTCGATTTGCGGGGCCTCTCCGATATCGCGGATTGGTTCGTTATCGCGGATGTCCAGAGCAAGAGACATCTCAAGGCGCTGGGTAAAGATTTGCTCGATGAAATAGCCGAAGCCAAAATAGGCTCCTGCTTTGCCGACGGCCTGAAGAGCGAATCGTGGGTGATACTCGACCTTTTCGACGTCGTCGTCCATCTTTTTGCACCGGAACAGCGCGACTACTACGCCCTCGACGACTACTGGGGCGACGCTCCCGTAGAAATTATTGAAACTAATACAGAAGAGGAAAACGCGGTTTTATGAGCGACGTCCGCCGACAGATTTCACAATCTATCTCCAATGCCGTGGCGAATCTCTGGGGACTGAACGTTGTTCCCGAACTCAGTGTGCCGGACGATTTCGATTTCGGCGACCTGAGCACAAATGTGGCATTCAAACTCGCAAAAGAATTGCGCAAGCCCCCGAAAGCTATCGCCGGTGAAATTGCGGAGGTTATCGAGCTTCCAAAAGAAATTCGCTCGGCGGAACCTGCGGGAGCGGGATATATAAATTTTTCGTATAGCGTATCTTTTTTAAGGGAAATTCTGGAGCAAATAATCGCCCACCCAAAGGATTTTGGCCGTGGAGAACCGAAAAAATACGGAAAAATCCAGATAGAATATGTTTCCGCTAACCCGACCGGGCCGTTGAACGTTGTCAGCGCCCGTGCCGCGGCTGTGGGAAGCTCGCTCGTTAGTATCCTTCGATATGCCGGCTACGATGTCGATAGCGAATACTATATTAACGACTCGGGCAATCAGATAAAAATGCTCGAAAAGAGCTTTATCGCAAGAATTCGTCAGGGCGCGGGACTCGACTGGGAAATACCGGCCGAGGACGGCTACCATGGCGAATATCTCGCCGACCTCGCCGCTATCTATTCCGACCGTTTCCCGAAAGAACATTCCAAAATGATCGAGGAATGTCTGAAAGACGAAACTCCCGACATTTCCCACGCCAATCGGTGGGTTATCGAGGAGATAGTCCGCAATATCGAGGCCGATCTCGACGCTTTTAACACCCATTTCGACAGTTTTTTCTCGGAGACTGAATTCCGCAAGACTGGAGCTGTCGAAAGGCTTATTGAAAAGCTTCGCGAACAGGATGACCTCGACGAAAAGG
>DAOWNU010000307.1 GCA_030642425.1 bacterium
CAGGCCGATAGTGAGATATTCGTAGGACAGCCCGGCGCCTATATCCCAATATGGCGAAACAAGTTGCGCGGCGCCGTCCACAAAGGGCATGGACAAGCCTTCGCATACCCGGAAGAACGGATAGACCGGCACGGTGTCGCCTAAATCTTTGCCTTGTGCGCCGGTAAAAGCGGCGAATAGAATTGCTAATATGCCAATATGATATTTTAAAAGAGCGTTCACTTAAAGTTATTGTTTATGTAAAAGAGCCATCTCTTTAAGCGACAAGTGTTTTTGTCCGCGGCTCTATTGTTATTGATAGTTTCATATCATCTCAGTTCGATTTCTTCTCTCTTTCCTCCGCTATTTTTCTCTGTATTTCACTCTTCGCGAATCGGATATTTTGCAGCAGCCGCCTGTCGCTCGGGCAGATAAACGCACAGCTTCCACACTCGATACAATCGAGAGCGCCGAGCCGTTGGGCCATATCGATTTTATTATATTCCCCACAATCCGCGATTCTGGTGGGCATGAGGTTAACGGGGCAAACATCGACACATTTTGCGCAGTTGATACAGGGCAGTTCGGGCCGGGAAAGGGCGTCGTCGAGGCCGAAAAGCAGAATGCCGCTCGTGCCCTTGGTAACAACGACACTGTCCGTGGATTGCGCCAGTCCCATCATTGGCCCGCCGGAGATAAGTTTTCCAATGTCTTCGGTCGCGCCGCCCGCCTTTTCTATAAGGGCCTCGTATGACGTTCCAATTCTGACAAGCAGATTCGAGGGGTTTTTCAAAATCGGACCGGATACCGTTACGATTCGCTCATAGAGCGGTTTTCCACGCGAAATTGCGTCGAACAAGGCCTTCGCCGTGCCGACATTCTGAACGTAGCACCCGCAGTCGAACGGCAGCCCGCCGCTGGGAACCTCGCGTCCGGTAACCGCGAAAATCATCTGTTTCTCGGCGCCCTGCGGGTATTTCACTTTCAGCGGATAAATCTCGATGCCGGTATTTTCGGCCCGTTCGCTCAAAATCCGAATTGCGTCCGGCTTATTTTCCTCGATACATATCCCGAGATGTTCCGCGCTTAGCGCTTTCCCGATAAGAATAAGCCCGCGAATTATATCGTTTGGAAATTCCAGCATTAACCGGTGGTCGGCGGTGAGAAAAGGCTCGCATTCCGCGCCGTTGAGAAGCACTGTGTCGATTTTTTTGCCGGGGGGAGGGGAGAGTTTGACGTGGGTTGGGAATGCCGCTCCGCCCAATCCCGCGAGTCCGGCCTCGCGTGCTATTTCGACAATCTTTTTCGGATCGATCTCTTCCCAATTCTCGCCGAAAATATCGAGTTCGGCGGCGCGCTCATCCGTAAAATCGTTCTGGATAAATATGTGCGGCTCGTAGCGCCCCGTAACCGGATGAATGTGAAAATCGATTTTTTTCACCGTGCCGGCCACCGATGAATGCACCGGCGCCGAGACAAAGCCCTTCGCCTCGCCGATTTTCTGACCCATGAGCACCCTGTCGCCCTTTTCCACAATAGGAGATGCTGGCGCGCCGATATGCTGCGAGAGCGGTATAATAACCGTCTCCGGGGCGTCGAGAATCTCTATCGGCCTGTTTTCGCTGTAGCTTTTGCTTTCCGGGGGGTGAACTCCACCGGGGAACGTGTTCGCCATTGAGTATCCCTTCGTTGTGACAAACAAATAGTTTTCTAAAATAAACCGGCCTTACCCAACTGTCAAGCAATATCGGGTTTTTTTAATTTTTATTGCAAATTTTTCCAAAAAAGCGTGAATATTGGTAAATCCGCATCGATTATTTAATCTAAACATTCGACTCGTGAAGAATCCTTTTCCCAATGATTTATAAACCCATGAACCTTAATAGGCTCGGCGTCTCGCCGTGCATTTTCCCATATTGAGCGGGACACTCGACCTATTATAAGGTAATTTCCCTTATTGAGCGGGACGCTCGATCTATTATAAGATAATTAATTAAAGAGCATTAGAAGATCATCAATTTTAAGTTTATATTGATATATTTGTCAAAATCCATAGAATTTACGAAGAAGAATGATTTTTCGCAATGGACAAAATGGTATTGCGGTGTTATTAAGACAATATGAAACAAGCAGATAGAGCGATTTAAAATATGGCCAAGAAAAAAATTAAAACGCTGAAAGAACAGCGCGAAGAGCGGATCAGAAGTTTTAAAGAGTATTCCGAGCGGCGGATCGAGCGCTTTCGAGACCGGCTGATAAAGGTGAATTCCCCCGGCAAAGTCTGGACGATACTGGATAGACAGAAATTTTTTGTGTGCGGCTATTGCTCGTATCGTATGTCCCTCTATTCGACAAGATCGCTTATCGGACCGGAGCAGAATCCGATGTTGTTCTATGGCTGCGGGAGACGCTGCGAGCCGAGTAATATACATCGTGTAAAATTTTTAGATAAAAAGCTGCTTCAATTTATTTTTCGGCGGCTGAAAGAAAAATTCCCCGAAGCAAAGGGAAAAAGCGATAAAATCGACGACCTTCTGGACGATTTTATAAGGCTCGAAAGGCTCGAAGGCGAACGCCAGAAACTGATGGAACTGCTGCCGCACGCCGGTTATAACAGGGACGATATCGTCCACGCGTTGATAGACATCGAAAAAGAGATCGAGAATGTCCGCCGGGCCAACGCCGGTCTCGATTCCGACAATCCCGCAGCCAGTCCACTCCTTTCGCCCGTCTTTGCCCAGGACGATTACTCCGGGCTTTTCGATCTCAATCTTTTATACCTGAGGGAACTAACAAACGCTCTCGTTACGAGAATAAGGTTTTTTAACGAGACTCTGATAATGAAGGTTGTCCCGCTGGACGATGAAGAAAGGCGAATCGAGGAGGATGGCGGCGGAAAAATCCAGAATATCCACCTTTCTTATGAGATTAAGGTATTTGACCCGTCGATAGCAAAAGAAGCCGAGGTGGTGGAAGATGATTTTACCGGTTTAGAGCGCCCCCCATGGGAGCGTATCGATCCGGAATTTATTATGAATTCGCAGGAAGATTCGACTCAGGAATACGAAAAATCGAACCCGATCGACCTGCAATTGGTAAAAACGGAACCGGGTTCGGAGGAGGAGAAAAACCTTCAGAAGGGCCGTGATAAAGGGCCTGTTAAAAAGACATTGTAAAATGATTAATTAGCATCGCAAAATTAAATATAAAATTTCAAAATGCAAAATGACATATTAAAAATCAAAAAGCTATTCATTTCGCTTACACATCTTCATGTGAAGCATAAGGGGCGATGCTTCGTGTCGATAGGTGGAGAATAGAATACAAAGTGTCGAATCGAGGATAATAATTTTGATTTTTGATTTGTAATTTGAGATTGCTGATTTTTGTCTTGATAAATGGTTTCATATTATTTATATTGTCTTCAC
>DAOWNU010000279.1 GCA_030642425.1 bacterium
ATCAGAAGGTAAAAGGCCGTTGGATTCGCGAATCTAATCATTTTCCCTAAAATTCACCTTTCTTGTCTTCTTTCGTCAGGACAATTACTGCCGCGGAGGCAAAGCCCTTTATTCCGGGTATCACGACCAATACTTTATCCGCCGCGTAGATTATCGGCGACGCCCACCGAAGTATCCTAAAACGCAGCAATCGCTCGAGAATCCGGAAATAGCGGACTTCTATTTTGCCGAAAAGCTCACCGAGAAATTGCAGCTCATCTTTTCGGAGGGCGCCGCCGCCGGGGGATTCGTAACAGGCAACGGGCAGCTTGCTCCGCAGTTTAAAAGACCATCGGTAGCCGTGAACCGGCTCCAGAAACACGACACGTCCGCCGGGCTTCAGAATGCGCAGAATTTCAGGCCCCGCTGTCGCCAGCGGCAGGTGATGCAGGGACACCTGACCGACCACGAGGTCGAAATAGTCGTCCGGGAATCCCGTATCGACCGCGCTCAGGTTGCGGACATCGATTTTGACATTGTTCAATTCGGAGGCCCGCCGCGTGAGATCGCACATCTTCGGCGAGACATCTATCGCCACAACTTCCGCGCCCATCGAAGCCAGCCGGCAGGCCGAATAGCCGTAGCCGCAGCCGATATCGAGCGCCCGCAAGCCGGAGGCGTCGCCGAGTTCTCTCCAGAAAGCCCTGTGCCGCGGCGGCATTTTCTCGTGAATATCCACAATCAGGGCCTTTTCGCCCTCTTCGGCGAGAAACCGTTCCGCCTCGGCGTCGAAATGAGCCGCTTCCGCGATATCGTGTTCGTCCTCGAATCCTTTGGCTTTCAAAGGATTATCGAAAAAAATCCCTATATCTTTCTCGTGAACGATCATCAGGGCAGCTTCCTGAAAACGGTGTTCCTCAGGAAAAGATCCAGCAGCAAGAATATTAGCCCGAAAGCGAGGAACGTCGGGAACAATTCCCTGTGCCTCGTGAAATGGCTGACCTCGATCTTCGTTTTCTCGAGCTCGTCGATCTCGCCGTATATTTTACGAAGGCTCTCCGTGTCGGTCGCGCGGAAATACTCGCCGCCGGTTATATGGGCGATCTGCCTCAACATATTCTCGTCGATCTCGACCGGCATTCGGACGTGCCTCGTGCCGAAAAACGGGTCGTCAACCGGATAGAGAGCGTAGCCGCGCTTGCCCGCGCCGATAGTGTATATTCTCACATCGAAAGCCTTCGCCGCGCGCGAAGCCGTTATCGGATCGACCTCTCCCCTGTTGTTGACGCCGTCGGTGAGCAGGATCATCACCTTGGATTTCGCTTCGGAGTCCCGCAGGCGGTTCAATCCCGTGGCTATCGCCGTGCCTATCGCCGTGCCGTCCTCGATTTGGCCTATCTCGATACCCTTTAGAAAATCGAGCAGGACGCCGTAATCCAACGTCAAAGGGCACTGCGTGAAAGCCTTTGCCGCGAAAACCACAAGCCCTATCCGGTCGTTGGAGCGGCCGCCGATAAAATCCGCCGCCACAACTTTTGCGGCTTCGAGACGGTTTTTCGGCTTGAAATCCTCCGCCTTCATCGAGCCGGAAATATCGAGAACCATCACGATGTCCACGCCCTCGGTGTAGGTCTCCTCGCGGATAGACCCCGATCTGGGACGCGCCGCGGCGAAAGAGAGAAAAACGATCCCGAGAAGCTCGATCCACGCGAGCGCGGCGAACATTATCACGCGGGTCGAGGGCTTGCTCCCCCTCATCAATTTGATATTCGAATAGCGCATCGAGCCGCCCCTGCGCTCCCGCCTCCAGATAAAGAGGGCGATTGCCAGCGGAACGATCAGCAGCCACCATTGGGAAGCGAACTCGATAGTCCCCCCGAAAAACGGGCCGAAAAATACGTCGGCGGCTTTGTTAATCCACGAGCCGATCATTCTTCTTCCCCTTCGGTAACCGATTTTTCAGTTTCAATCTCATTTTCCCGATTCGATTCACTTTCTTCCGGCTCCGGCTCTTCGGGTTTTGTTTCCTCGATAAATTTTCTGGCGAACTCGACCGTCTCGAAATGCCAGCTATCCGGTGGAATGAGCTTTGCGAACTTGACCATGTCCGCGCGGTCAAGGATAACCTTTATCAATTCTATTAAATCCGCCGTGAGCGGGAATCGGGATTCCCCGATATTGCGCATCGTCTCGTCCGTCGATAACTCCAGCGCCCGCACACCGATACGCCTTTCGATATACTCTCTCAATATCTCGGATAATATGGAGTAATATTTCTTGAATTCGCCCTTTCCGATATACTGACCGGCGATAAGAGCGGCCAATTCCATAAGTGCGGCCTCGTGCGGCGGAACCGGCGTGGCCGAAAAACTGAAAATCGAGGCTCCCTCCCCGCGGCGTTTCCGCCAATAGAGAAAACCGGCAATCAGGGCCGCGAATATCGCCGCAACCACACCGAGGCCGATCCAGAATTTCGGATCGCGTGGTATCCGGTTGACATCGTTCACGTCGCGGAGGAGCTTTTCTTTGGCCATCTGCAGCGCGCGGCCCGCCGCGATCTGTTTCTCCATACCGGTATATTGCGTATCGCTCTCGGTGAACGCCTTGATACGCGCCCAGTCCCCGTCGGAGAGCATCGATTTGACCGTTATCGTTATCGGTTCGGTTTTCAAAAGACGGACGCTGTCGGGAGTATCGACAAATGCAATCGCCGTGGGCGGGATCGTCCACTCGCCCGTGTCGTAAGTGCTTATGTAATAGATTATTTCCTGCCGCACGCGTCCGTCGCCGGTCTCGACCGGGTCGCCAAGATCGTAGTCGCTAATCTGAAACTGCCCCAGTTCCGCGCCTGCGCCGGGCCAGGCTATCTCGATACCCTCGTCGTGCGTGATAACGACCCTGTAGGTTATCACATCGCCAATCGTGATAGTTGTCGGTTCGGCGAAAGTTTCGATGCTTGCGTTGCCGGCAAAGGCGGTCGCCGCGAGAATCGCTATCGGGAAGTATTTTAGTAGTCTCTTCATTATTGTTTTTATTACACTTTTAGAAATCCAATTGTCGAAGCTCAGTTGATAAAGCTCAATTGATAAAGCTCAAATGTCAAAGCTCAAATGTCAAAACCCACCAAATTCTTATACTGTCATCCCGATTCGTAATTCCCGACCCAAATCGGAAATCTATTGGACGGTGCGGTGAGGCGCTATTACCCATCACCTTTTACCTATTACCTTTCTTTACACAGCTTGAGCTGTGTAACGAGGGGAAAGAAGTCCGAATCGAAAAATCTCTCCTCTTCGATGTTTTCCGGCCGGTCGGCAGCGAATTTCCGCTACTCCCGACGGCTCCAGACGAACTCTGGACGCTACAGGAAAACTCCGGCAGTCTTCCGACGAACTCTGGACGCTACAGGAGAACTCCGGCGGCCTTCCGACGAACTCCGGGACACTCCCGACGAAACCGGCGGCCTTCCGGCGAACTCCAGAGGCCTGAAGATGAACTCCGGGGCACCTCCGACGAACTCTGGACGCTACAGGAGAACTCCGGCGGTCTTCCGATGAACTCCGGGACACTCCCGACGAAACCGGCGGCCTTCCGGCGAACTCCAGAGGCCTGAAGATGAACTCCGGGGCACCTCCGACGAACTCTGGACGCTACAGGAGAACTCCGGC
>DAOWNU010000311.1 GCA_030642425.1 bacterium
GCACTCGGCTCTCAGGATGCTGCACTCGGCTCTCAGGATGCTGCACTCGGCTCTCAGGAAGCTGCAATTGCCTCTCAGGAAGCTGCAATTGCCTCTCAGAAAACTACATTAGGCCCTCAGGAAGCTGCAATTGCCCCTCTGGAAAGTGCAAATCCAATAACTACGGGCATTCACACCAGTTTACGACCCTCGACACACCCAATCGAAGATGAGGCGGGGAAAATTTTGCATTCTAATTGGAGATTGCTAATTTTGTATTGAATCTTTATTCCTCCGGGCAATCCCGTTACACAGCGAGAACTGATAACAAGGAGAAATCGAACTTAAATGTTGTTTATTGACATATGGTCGTTGACAAGAGCTGAATTGGACATTATTATTCAAAGAGAAAAAGAAACGGAGGAAAAAATGAAAGTTCTGGTTGTAGGCGGCGGCGGCAGGGAACACGCAATTGTGTGGAAGCTTTCTCAAAGCCGCTTTGTGGACAAAATTTATTGCGCGCCGGGCAACGCCGGGATAGCGCAGCATGCCGAATGCGTGAACATCGCCTATTCGGACATACGCAATCTCGCTTCATTCGTGGAGAGGACCGACATCGATTTCACCGTTGTCGGGCCGGAAACACCACTTTCCGAGGGCATAGTCGATTATTTCAACAGTAGGAAATTCAGTATTTTCGGGCCGGGACGGGAGGCCGCAAAGATCGAATCGAGCAAAATCTACGCCAAGGAATTTATGAATGAATTTCATATCCCCACGGCGAGTTATGTAAGTTTCGACTCTGCGGAAGAGGCCATCCGATTTATCGAAAGCCACGATCTGCCGCTCGTTATCAAGGCGGACGGGCTTGCGGCCGGCAAGGGCGCGGTTGTCGCGGAAACTCTCGAAGAGGCCAAGGACGCAGTGCGCAGGGCGATGATCGAACGCGCGTGGGGCGATGCCGGAAGGAAAATTCTTATCGAAGAATTCATCCCCGGAAGGGAAATTTCCGTGCTCGCTTTCACCGACGGCAAAACTGTCCTCCCGATGATCTCGTGCACGGATTATAAGCGCGCTTTAGACGACGGAAAGGGGCCGAACACGGGCGGGATGGGCACGATCTCGCCGAATCCGAATATCGACGAGAGAATGAAAAAACGGATCGTCGAGGAGATACTCCAGCCGACTATCGACGGCCTGCGTTATCGCGGCACACCTTTCAAGGGCGTCATTTATCCGGGGCTGATGATCTTAAACGATGAATTTAAGGTGCTCGAATACAACTGCCGTTTCGGCGACCCGGAGACACAGGTCATCCTTCCGCTTTTATCGACCGATCTCATGGAGATAATGCTTCATATTCACCACAATAAACTGGACGAAGCGGAGATCGAGTGGATGGACAACATGGCTTCCGTGTGTGTTGTTATGGCTTGCGGCGGCTATCCAAAGCGGTATAAAAAGGGCATAGAAATCGAAGGGCTGGACAGCATTCGCGACGACCGCACTCAGGTTTTTCACGCGGGAACCACGACTGTCGGAGATAAAATTGTCACAAACGGCGGGAGAGTTCTCGGTGTAACATCATGGGATAGAACACTGAGAAAGGCCCGCGACAGAGCCTATAATGCCGTGCGCAAAATAAAATGGGATAAAGAATTCCACAGAAACGATATTGGTCAAAACTTCGTTGAAAGCTGAACATGCCGGAGGTTATTATGGTTAAAGTTGCAATAGTCAGCGGAAGCATTTCGGATAGCGCGCTGGTCGATAAGGCCGCTGAAACTTTGGATGGGTTCGACATACCGCACGAGAGTAATGTGATTTCCGCGCACCGTCAGCCGGAGGAGTGCCGCAAATTCGCGATGGGCGCAAAGGAGAACGGCTTTTCGCTAATAATCGCGATAGCGGGCCTTGCCGCGCACCTTCCGGGGGTTATAGCGAGCATGACCGATCTCCCCGTGATAGGCGTTCCCGTCGATGGCGGCCCGTTGAATGGGCTGGACGCCCTTCTGTCCATGGTTCAGATGCCCGGCTCGACACCTGTGGCCACGGTCGCAATCGGTTCGCACGGCGCGAAAAACGCCGCAATACTCGCCGCGAGAATACTTGCGCTCGGTGACGAGAAAATCGCGGGCAAGGTTGCAGAATATCGAAAAAAACTGGCCGGGGGCGGAAAATAATGGCCCGTTACGTCTATGGGCCTGTGCCGTCGCGGAGGCTGGGCAGGTCGCTCGGACTGGATATTGTTACGCCGAAAAGCTGCACGGTGAATTGTGTCTATTGTCAGATAGGCTCGCGGGAACCGCTGCCCCCCGTGAGAAAAAGATTTATCGATCCGGAGATTATTGAAACCGAGCTTGAAAAGGCCTTGCATCCGGCGCCCGAACTCGATTGGATAACTTTTTCCGGGAGCGGCGAACCGACACTTTCGTCGGACCTCGGGCGATTTATTCGGTTTGCAAAGGGATTCGATGCGGCCCCGATATGTGTGCTCACCAACGGCACACTTCTCTGGCAGGAGCGGGTTCGAGAAGAGCTTGCCGCCGCCGACCTTGTAGTTCCAAATTTAGACGCCGCGGATAACGAGACCTTTCAAAGGATCGTGCGGCCCCATCGGGATATCGATTTCGATTCATATTATAAAGGCTTGAAAGCCTTTTCGAGGGAGTTCGACGGCGACCTACATCTGGAGATAGTGCTTGTCCGGGGGATAAACGACTCGGAAAAGCATTTGAAAATGCTCGCGCGGCGTGTGGAGGATATCGACCCCGACGGAATCTGGATAGGGACAGTAACCCGCCCGCCCGCGGAGAATTTCGCAAGCCCGGTGTCCGAAAAGGTGCTTACAATGGCCCGGAAAATAATTGGCCATAAGGCAACAATAATTGACAAATTCCGGGCAAAAGGCCCCGGCGCGTCTGTTTTTTCGGAATTGACCGACACGGTTGTCGAGCTGCTGAAACGACGGCCCGAAACAATCGAAGACATGTCGGCGAGCCTTTCCGCGAACCCGCATGAGATAACGAAAGTTATCGGCGAATTGTTGAATAATGGCAAAATCGTGCGCAAGGATGTTGGGGGGAAAATATATTTTGACGCTATCCGGGATGATAACTCTACCACCTGAAAGAGTTTATTCCCGGAGCTTTCCGGCGGATTTTTTCAAGCGCTTCAAAAGAACGACGGGTGTCAGCGAGGTGATGCTGTTTTCACTCTCTAAACGGCTTTCCAGAACGGCACGGCAAAAAAAATGACCCCCATCGAGGGGTCATTTTAGTGCGGGGGATCCAGGGGAGCGCATATCTAAATCCCCCATTTGAGATTGCTGATTTTTGTCTTGATAAATGGTTTCATATTATTTATATTGTCTTCAC
>DAOWNU010000348.1 GCA_030642425.1 bacterium
ATCGAACTCGGGCTGGAACGCCTGAAGAAAGTCGAATTATGAGAAACCGGCTAACAATTCTGCTGATTGTTCTTGTCG
Source organism: bacterium (assembly GCA_030642425.1). Lineage (GTDB taxonomy): Bacteria > UBP14 > UBA6098 > UBA6098 > UBA6098 > DAOWNU01. The sequence continues at coordinate 79 of DAOWNU010000348.1, forward strand.
CATTCGCCGCGCTCGGCGGAGTGAACCGCGACTCGCTGCAGGCCGCGCTTGCGGATTCGCTTCGGGACAAGCTTATTCGCGGCGAAGTGCTGATCCATTTCCCCCTGATGGTTTTTTCTGTCGATTCCGCGGAAGGCAAAGCCACGTGGTTCCCAATCCCGGAGATGGGCTTCCGAATAACTCCCACTATCGGTTTCAAAGGCGGCTGGTTCGCATTCCCGATTCGAATTATGGCGATGTTCCCTTTCACCGACGATTACGCCGCGCTCGGCGACGCCTCTGTCGGTGTCGAGACACACGTGCCGCCCTTTTTCCACGGCGGTTTGAGCTACCGGTTTATGCGCGGGAAAATTTATCCCGTGAGCGGCGAGATGTATGCACACATAATCGGGCTGGACCTCGGCCTGCCGATCCAGAACCTCAAGGGCAGCGGCATCGCGCTCGATTGGATTGTCGATACCGAGGTCGAACTCGGAAATCCCTATACCGACAACGAAATAACGTGGGACGCTTACCGCGGGAACGCACTCACGCTCGCGCCATACTGGAGTTTCTCGCCCGGCGGCTACGGTGAAGCCACGCTCGCCTACCGTTTCACTATTTTTCAGAATTTCGAGGGCTACGACGACGAAACTCAGGCGACTTATGCGGTCGGCAAACAATCCGTCAATCTGATCGAACTCCGCTACGTCTATCCCTGATTGAAAAAAATCCAAATGTCAAAGCTCAAAGGCCAAATCAAATCCAAAGCTCAAATGTTAAAGGTGAAGTAGGTAAAAGGTAATAGGTAAAAGGTAATAGGCAACACGCCACCCCGCCGAAGAAATGTCAAACCAGCGCAATCCCCATATTGTCATTCCGGGCTTGACCCGGAATCCAGTGGGCGGTATTGCGGGGTAATTTAACATTTGACATAAGATATTTGACATTCATTTGGCATTTGGCATTTGGATTTTGACATTTATCACAGAAGCATATAAAAAATAGAAATACTCTCAATGTGAATGTTGTAAACATCGCTATCAATTCTAACATAATGCGTATTCTCACAACTATCTCAATCTTTCTCCTGCTCTCGATTCTCGCCTGCGATTATTCGGAAAAGGACAAAGGCGCTTGCGAATCGTCGATAAATCCGTTCGGCATTATCGATACGAGCCTCACTCTCGCCGCGGTCGGCGATATGATGTTCGCGCGCGCGGTTCAGATTCATATCGACACCGCCGGCTACGACGCCCCGCTTCGGGATGTCGCCGCGCATCTGAGTTCGTTCGATATAACGACCGGCAATCTCGAATGCCCGGTCAGCGATCTCGGCCTGCCGATGGACAAAATATACGTTTTCCGCGCCAACCCGAAAATAATCCCGGAACTTGTTCACTCCGGTTTCGACGTCCTTTGCGTCACGAACAACCACGCGTTCGATTATGGTCTTCCCTGCTTTTTGAATTCTTTGGAACGGCTGCGTGAGGGCGGCATTTTGCCGGTTGGCGGCGGCAAGAACCTCAGCGAAGCCCTAAAACCGGTCTATATCGACCGAAACGGCCTGCGCGTCGGCATTGTCGCGTTTAACGACACGAAAACGAACTATATCGGGCGGGACAGACCGGCCTGCGCGCCTGCCCGTAGGCAATGGGTGTTCGAGACCGTCCGGGCCGCGCGCGATTCCTGCGACGTATTGATAGCGCACGTCCACTGGGGGTTGGAGTATCTGCTCTATCCCACGGACGAACAAATCTCGCTTGGCCGCGCGCTTATCGACTCGGGCGCGACTGTCGTTCTGGGGCATCATCCGCACAGCTGGCAGGGGGTCGAATTTTATCGGGACGGTCTGATAGCCTATTCGCTGGGCAATTTCGTGTTCGACCAGCGCGACCGCCTCAACAATCTTTCGGGAATTCTCGAAATCCGTTTCGATGGGGGGAAGATAGAGCGTGTCGAGATAAGGCCGGTCGAATTAATGACTCATCCCAAAGAGCCTCATTTCGCGTCCGGTGAATTTGCAGGGATTTTCCTCGGCCTTCTCCGTGAGGCCTGCGCTTTATTCCCGACAGAGATCGACACGACAGGCGCGAAGATAATATTGCGTCCGATAGAATAGAGATTCCAACGCTCCGATATCGTTTTCTAAGCCACCGATCTCACTTTTAACAGCACCGATCTCACTTTTGGCAACACCGATTACACTTTTAACAACATCTATCTCGTTTTTTACTTCATCGATGTCGTTTTTATAGACATCGATATCGTTTTTATAGGCACGGATATAACTTTTATAGGCATGTTTTACGGAATTATTCGGGTAATTTAGACTTATTTCGGCGACACCGACGATTTCTTGACCCATCTTTCGTCGAAAAATTCGTCCTCCGATTTTTCCAACGGGACGAGAACGAGCTTATATCCGAGCGCACGCGCCAGCGCGGTGGCTGTCGTCAAACGCACGCTATCGTTACGCCTGCGTTTAATTTTGGTTAGCGTGGTTTGCGAGATACCGGAGAGATCCGTTATCTTCACCTGCGACCAATTGCATGCGCCGAGTTCCGCACGTAGCGACGATAAGATTTTTTTTGCATTTTCGAGCGATTTTTTGTGGCTCGCGGCCCGAAATTGGTCGTGGCGGTTTTTATTTTCGGCGCGCAATTGCTTACTTCGTTCTCTCTTTTTCCTTAAACTCTCTTCCCTTTTTCGTTCGTATTCTTCCTTCAACCTACGAATCTTTTCTTTTTCGTCGATATTCTCGTTTTCGCCCATGATCCTTCCTTTGTTTTAATTTCAAATCCACGACCGGCCTGTCACGTTCCCTGAGCTTGCCGAAGGGAACATTCACACCAAGTCATTTCAGATACACCACTCGTTTCGTGACCGATTCCTCGCACCGGTCGCTGAGCTTGTCGAAGCGCGCCCGGACGAGATAGACGCCGGAAACAATATTATCATTCGGTTGCCAGATGATCTCTGTAGGGGCGCGGTCTCCGCGCCCGTTCGACGACGGGACGGG
>DAOWNU010000021.1 GCA_030642425.1 bacterium
GGACTGTTAAACAAGTCGTGCAGATACCCTGTCAAGTCGTGCAGACGCTCATTCAAGTCTTGAATGACCACTTGCGGCGCTTGAATAATTGACTGCACGGCTTGAACATGATAAAGTTTGACTTGAATGACCACTTGCAGCGCTTGAATAATTGACTGCACGGCTTGAACATGATAAAGTTTGACTTGAATGACCGCTTGCAGCGCTTGAATAATTGACTGCACGGCTTGAACATGATAAAGTTTGGCTTGAATGACCATTTGCAGCGCTTAAATGGCACTTTTGGGCCCTTTTTAACCGATTTTCAAAGATCGAACGACTATTTTCCCCTTTTCGATATTCCTCCTTTGCGAGATTCCTCCCGCGCAACTATTATTATCCCCCGCAGGTTGTGGAGGTTAAATTTCCGTAGGGGAGGGCCTATGTGCCCTCCCGTCATTCGCCAGTCGGCGTTTGCCGACCGGGAGCACACGCAGGTGCTCCCCTACGAAAAATAAAAATGTAATGAACGACACAAAAACATCCGTTTATTCCTTTTTCTTCAATTCAGCAATTTCGGTTTTGAGAGCTACGATTTCCTTTTGCAGTGAATTGAGTTGTTCAGACCTCTGTGTTAATTTTTCAGATAATTCTCTAACGCCCTCGATAGCCATTATAAGTTCTTTTCCTCTTAGTTTTAATCTATCATCGAGATTCTCTAAGTCACATAAATATTCGAACTCCTTATGTGTAAGTGGCCTACCCATTTCATCTGCAAAATGATTAATATTATATCTAATTAGTAATATTTTTGTCCCATTTTCATTAAATGGTTGGACTTGCCAACTACTAAAGTTGAAACTGTTTTTTCCCATCGTTGACTTTATATATTCGTACTCCATATCGGTTAGCTCAATATCTATTCGCCAACCGGCTGCTGAACCGGCTTCTCTCATATCATCCGGGAATATTTGTATTTCCATATTTCTCATAATATTATATTATGCTTTCTCCAACTTCATGATGGCGTGATGAATTTTTATGAACGACATTAGCAGAATTATTAGCATAACAGTATACACACAAATGCTTGCAAGTATTATATTGGCCTATGTCTTTACTATTTATACAACCGCAAAGTTTTCGCTGGCCTTTGTCTTTTAACCCTTTTTTCTTTTGTGTCTTTTCACTAAACAGAGATAAAGTGTTTTGGTCCCTACCGATAAACTCCATTAGTTGCTTGTCGTTACTGAAAAGTTCAGCAATCAAATCATCATCAATACATTTATTATGTTTAATCCCGAATTCTTCTAAACTTACACTCTCAGCACAAGTAGCTAATTCTAAATCCCAGCCCTTATTAAGCATTGATAGTTCTGAGGCTAATTCTTTCATTTTCTCTTCATCGAAATCCAAGTATTCTATTTTCGCTTTCCTAAGATTTATTTGGACTTTTCTATAGGCTGCAATATCAGCAAAACTAAAAACCAGTTTATTGGTATAGTTGTGAAGCATGTCGCCAATTTTTTTTACTTTTTTAATTAAGCCGCTAATACTCAAATCTTTTGTAAGAATCATAGGGTCAAAACGCCAAATTACTTTTCCCTTTCCAATTCTATTTGATAATTCCCGAAAAGTATTTATCCGGTCAGCCAAGTCAGGGACATTAGGTTCTAATCCTTCGGCTTCGTAATCGTTAAGCGTGAACTGGAAATAATAATTGATTTCTAATTTATCTATTTCTGGCAATATACGAATCAATGGTTTAGGATTCTTAGACCAGAAGACAACAAGGCGGGTCTTATCGAATTTAACGAGTTGCCTTTTTTGGTTAAATGGATTAACCCAAACCGAATAACCCGCTTTCAATCGGTTAATGAACCATTTGGAGTAAAAGGCAGGAATATCAGTCGAACGACTGGCTGAAACAACCACGGGATGAACTATAGATTTGTATTCTTCTTCATTCACCTTTTCTTCTTTCACTATCTGAGGTCGAAAAGGCCGAAATAAATGCTTCATGTTTAGTGAAGCGTTCTCTGCTATTTTCATATGCAATATCAAAACATCTGTTAGTGGGTTCAATTAATAGCTGCAATATTGTGTCTACGTGATTTAAATACTCTTGTATTTCTTCTTTCATAAGTTCGTTTATATAAATATCGTTATCATTATTTACCCAATTTACACATATGTTTGGATCGCTTATATATAATATCCCACATTTATCCAAATACTTATTAGACAGTTCTAACATTAATTTATAAGCTCCTTTGTTATATTGATAACTTGGAACAACGATCTTATAAAAATCATCATCTTTATCTTTGATAAACGTTGTTGGAATACCAAAATTTCTATTATTATCTGCAATAGATTTTTCGGAATTGTATTTAGTTTTACTGTATAATCTTTCGTGCCAATCTTCCGTATAAACTTCATTAATGAACTTTGATACAATTATAATATCAAACTTCTCATCCACTTCCGTGAGTATTTTTTCTAATTTAGCTTTGAAATTGTCGATATTTTCTTTAGTAGGGTCGAATTCGAGTTTCTCTAATCTCAATGAGGTATTTGGAAAGAACCTTTCTGTTATAGCATGTAAATCTGCAGTCATGTTTTCATTACCATCGATGCAGTAAACTTCATACTTTTTTTCACATCCAAAGGTTTCTTTAAAAAGCCAGAGTAAACCATGTGTCGCACAACCGGGTCCGCAACCTAAGTCAAGTATTTTAATTATCTCTTTGCTTCGCAAGCTATTTGCTATTTCATCTTGTTTTAATATTAACTTGAAGATCTCGTATAATTCGCAAAAGGTCCTTGGATAATATTTGCCCAAATATAACTTTGCTCTCACATCATTAAACAAATAAGTCTTTCGCACGATATAATTTGTTGATTTAACACTCATTAGAGCATTCAAATCATCGAAAAGAAAATCATCTATTTCAGCCGGAAATTTCATTTTTTCTCCTTCTCGCGCTTTCTGTTTCTTCAGACGCTTTGCGTCATTCAATTTCCATCGGTTACCAATATAATATGCCTTTCCCTTTTGTGCAAGGGAAATCATTCCTCCGGCAGTTCTCGTATTGCCGTGTCTATTGTCGGCGGTTCGGTTATCTCGTCCGTTGTTGCGGGGCAGCTAAGGTCTTTCAGCCGCCGTGCGCCGCCGCGTCCAATGGGTTTCCTCGGTCACGGGCCGCATTCGTCATTATACATTATTCTCTTACCGCCTTCTTAAATTCCGCGAGCGAAAGGCCGGTTCCCTTAATTATATTCCGCAAAGTTCCCCTCTTTAGGTCGCGTTTGTGCATCGGAACTACCACCTGCAACTCCCCCTTTACAAAAATCCTGTGCGCGCCCTTCTGCCTGTAAAACTCGAAACCGAGCCTTTTGAGAATTTTAACAAGTTGCTGTGGTTTTAATGCGGGGAGTTTATCGCTCATACCTCCACGCATACCTCTGTTATGTGCGTGTCGTCGATGACTATTTTGCGGTGCCTGTCTCGCAGCGTTTCGAGGTATAATTCGAGCGCCTCTTTGATGTTATCGAGAGTTTCGGCGTAGGTTTCGCCCTCGGATACGCAACCGGGCAATTTCGGCACAAACGCCGTGAAGCCACCCTCGGGCTGCGGCTCGATAACTATCTTGTAAAAGAGATGTTCCATTTTTTTCTCCTATTCGCACGCTCTTCGCAATTCCTTTATAAAGTTAGTCCTTAATTCCCCCGCTGTCAAGGCCTTATTTCACGGTTTCGATCCAGCCGGTCGGCAACGGCCGACAGCGGCAGGTGCTCAACCGCCTGCGGTGGATTCGCGTCATTTATCCTCGATGTCGATCCAGCCGTGGCGTTTGTCCGCGCGGTATTGGTCGCGTTTGAGTTTTATTTCGCCGCGCGGGCCGCGGAATATGGTTTCAATTATGCCGGGCGTTTCGATACGGCCTGAAGGCCTACTCAACGACCGGTTCCGTCGGCTGAGCCTGTCGAAGCCCGGTGGCTGAGTAGAGACGGAGTCTCGTATCGAAGTCCGCATCGACTTTGCGGCTTCGGCAACCATTTTGGCGGTTAAATTCGTTGGTTCGACAGGCTCACCAACCGGCCCGTTCCCTGAGCCTGTCGAAGGCGGGTCGAGCAATATCACTTTCGCCGTGTCGCCGCCGAGTGCGCATCCAACAACAACCCGCATCGAGATAGGGTCGGTCGCGGTTATGCCCTGTGTCTGCTTTTTGCCGGAAGCCAATGGCCCGGAAAGATTTCCCGCAGTGCCGGTGGTGCCCTTCGCCTCGAACACGCCCAAAGAGCCGTCTTTAAAACCGCAAACGAAATCCGGCCTCTTGCTCCCCACCGGAAATACCGCGCCTTTCTTTATGAGCGTGCTGGTATCCGCCCAGTATTCACAATGGAAAATCTCCTCCATTACCCACGCGCAAAAGCCCATGCCGAACTCGTCCGCCGCAACCGCTTTCTTGTGCGGGTCGTCCATATCGAGATTCAGCTCGAGCTGTCCGCCATTCCCGAACGCAAAACCGTGTTTCCAGAACGGGTAGAGCGAAACTGTCGCGAACGGGTCCGCGCTCAAATTGGCTTCGCCAATCGTGCGGCAGAGGTGCATCGGAGAAAGCCCGATATTCGAGGTGAAATTCCCTGCCATAAATTCACGAAATTCGCATGAGATCAATTTGTCCAACTGCAAATTGGCGAACATCGTCTCGAACTTTGGGAACTCGAACTCGTCGAGATTGATAATGACCTGATTGTTTTCGATAGTGATTTCCATTTAACCTGTTTCCTTTCGATCCTAAGCTCCCGTGTAGAACACGTTAGTCTTATTTAACAAGTTAGTCCGTCATCCCACGCTGTCAAGGTATTTCTAAAAAAAATCAGCCATGTCTCTCATCCGCGCGGTCATCAGGGCCGGGGCCGCCCCGCGTTTGTCGGGAATCTCCCCACGAACATCGACAGGATTATCGCAACCGCGCCAACTATCTCCATCCCGCCCATAGTATCCCCGATAACCACCATGGCCAGTAGCGCCGCGAATATCGGCTCGGCAATGTATATCAGCGAAGCTCTCGCGGAAGTCGAAAATCTCTGGGCAAACATCTGCACGCCGAGTGCGCCGACCGTGGCGAATATCGCAAGATAGGCGATGCCAATCAAATTCGGAAGGTCCGTCGAGATGTGAGTTCCGCTCTCGAAAATCGCGCCGATCCCCGAGCCGAACGCGACCACCCCGAACTGTATAATTGTCAGCCATTTCCAATCGCCTCTGCGCGTGTATATCTGGATTCCCACAATCTGGAAGGCATAGCAGATCGCCGACAAAAATGTGATCTTGTCCCCGGGGTTGATATCTGCAAATGAAATCCCGGCGCCGGAAATCGCCCACAGTCCGAAAGCGGCGGGTATCAGCGCAAGATAGACCTTGAGCGGAATTTTCGCCTTCTCCCAAAATCTGGACAAAAATGGGATCAACAAAACGAAAAGCGACGTGATAAACCCGCTTCGGGCGGGCGTTGTGTGGACCAGCCCCAATGTCTGGAACGCGTAGCCGCCGAACGCCGCGATTCCGATTATCAAGCCGCCGACAATCTCGCTTTTTCCGGGACAGCGACCGGGCCAAAAGGCGAATATCGCGACGATTGTGGCGATTGCAAAGCGCGCGCCGAGAAGCGCAAACGGCGAATTCGCCGCGCCCTCGCGAACCATGAGCTTGATTATCAAAAAGGTCGAGCCCCAAATTGCGGTCGTTAAAACGAGTAATGCTTCCGCGCCTATTTTCGATGGTTCTTTCATTCTTTTTGTTTTAAGTTCCCCCCGCCAATTCGTTCTGCAATATATATTAAAAATGAAAAAATCAAAATTTAATCTTCGCTTCGATATTCTGTCTCGTCTTTCCCCTTCCCTCGACGCGGAGCGTCGCCCCATGGCGTCACCGCAGAGCAGTGTAACGAGAGTAGTATTTCTACCAAAAAAAAATATTTTAAAAACCACTTGATTTTTCCGGGATGGCACATATCTTGCAAAACTTAATGGCACTCGCAGGTAGTGAGTGCTAACAATGAGCGTAACTCATTGAAAACTAATAACACAAGGAGGACAAATGAATGTCAAACCTCTCGCCGATCGAGTTCTGGTAAAACCGGTCGAGGAAAAAGAGAAAACAAAAGGCGGCATATTTATTCCCGATACCGCCGCAAAAGAAAAACCGCAGGAGGGCAAGGTTATCGCTGTCGGTGAAGGCAGAACTTCTGAAAACGGCGAACTTATCAAGCCCAAAGTCAAAAAGGGCGATAAGATTCTGTTCAGAAAATACGCCGGAACAGAAATCGAAATCGAAGACACAAAATACCTCATTATGGGCGAGTCGGACATACTCGCGATAATCGAATAAAAAAAGGAGAAAAAATGGCTAAACAACTCGAATACTCATCCAACGCCCGCGAAAAACTCAAGAACGGCGTGAATAAGCTCGCCCGTTCGGTAAAAGTTACTCTCGGCCCGCGCGGAAGAAACGTCGTCCTCGATAAAAAATGGGGCGGCCCAACTATCACAAAGGACGGCGTAACGGTCGCCAAGGAAATCGAACTGGAAGACCCGTTTGAGAATATGGGCGCGCAGCTCGTCAAAGAGGTCGCGTCCAAGACCAGCGATATCGCCGGGGACGGAACGACGACCGCCACAGTTCTCGCCGAGGCTATTTTTATCGAAGGGATCAAGAATGTCACGGCAGGCGTGAATCCTATGGCCCTCAGGCGCGGACTCGAAATTGCCACGACGCATATTATCGATAAGCTCACCGAGCTTTCCGTCGAGGTTAAAAGCTCCGAAGAGATCGGGCAGGTCGGCTCGATTTCCGCGAACAACGATAAGGTTATCGGCGAGTTGATCGCGGACGCGATGGACAAAGTGGGCAAAGACGGCGTTATCACTGTCGAAGAGGCAAAGGGCACGGAAACGACTCTCGAAATTGTCGAGGGGATGCAGTTCGACAGAGGATACCTCTCGCCCTATTTCGTCACCGACCCCGAGACAATGGAGGCCAACCTCGAGGACGCGCTCATCCTTATCCACGACAAAAAAATATCGGTCATGAAAGACCTGCTCCCAATCCTCGAAAAGGTCGCGCAGAAGGGACAGCCGCTCCTCATAATCTCCGAGGATATCGACGGCGAGGCGCTGGCGATGCTGGTTGTCAACAAGCTGCGCGGAACGGTCAAATGCGCGGCGGTGAAGGCCCCCGGCTACGGCGATAGACGAAAAGCGATGCTTCAGGATATCGCCATTCTCACCGGAGCGAAGGTTATCTCCGAAGAACTCGGTTTCAAACTCGAGAACACCCGTCTCGAAGACCTCGGCGGAGCCAAGAGAATCGCTATCGACAAGGATAATACGACAATCGTCGAGGGCGCAGGCAAAACCGAGGATATTAAGGGGAAAATTAAGGAGATAAAGGCCGCTATCGACAAATCCACCTCGGATTACGACAGCGAAAAGCTGCAGGAAAGGCTGGCAAAGCTGGCCGGTGGAGTCGCCGTAATAAAGGTCGGCGCGGCCACGGAAACCGAGATGAAAGAGCGGAAAGCCCGTGTCGAGGATGCGCTCCACGCCACAAGGGCGGCTGTCGAGGAGGGTATTGTCCCCGGCGGCGGCGTCGCGCTTCTTCGCTGTCTGGATTCTCTCGACGAGCTGGAACTGATCGGCGACGAGGGCGTGGCTATCAGAATACTCAAAAAGGCGATGGAAGAGCCACTTCGCCAGATAACGATCAATTCCGGACTCGACGGCGGGGTTGTTGTGAACCGCGTTAAGGAGGGCGAGGGCGCGTTCGGGTTCAACGCCGACACGATGGAGTACAGCGATCTCTACGCCGACGGCGTGATCGACCCGACGAAGGTCGTTCGGATAGCATTGCAGAATGCCGTCTCGATTTCCGCATTGCTCCTCACAACGGAGTGTCTTATTACGGACATCCCGGAGGAAAAACCCGAGATGGCCATGCCCGGTGGCGGCGGAATGGGTGGCGGAATGGGTGGGATGTATTAGTGCCGATAAGGGGCGTCTTTCCGGCGCCCCTTTTTTTGATAATCTATTTAATTAGGTTGTTGTGGATTAAGAGGCTAATCGACTTTTATTCAGAGGGTATTCAGGATCTAAGTCCGGAATGACGGATAAACGGTATTTACCCGTAAGTTCTTTGTAATCAATGTAATAATCGTGATACAGAATGGGAAAATCGCGATGCAATGGCTAAACAGAGCGCCTCAATGTCTAAAAGGAGCGCCGCAATAAACAAAAGGAGGCTCCGTTTGGACAATGCAGAGATAAAAAATGGCTCTGCAGCAATACAATTTGAGTGAGAATTGCGATATTTAGAAAAAACAACAATGCAGGCGGCGGAAGCAATGCGAGGTGCGCCCGGCTCGTTCCGATTTCCATAAATATCGGCGATTATATCGTCAAATTCGGTTATTCAACCGATAAAATCGTTGTTATGTGAGACTCCTTCATCCTGTTGGACGATGTCGTCTCCGCAACAGCGGGGGGAATTTTGGAGCTACTCAACGAGAGATATCTTTAAAAACATTAAAGCTAATAAAAGTCATTCTTAATATGAACGAAAATTTGTCGAGCAGAGAAGAACTGATACTCCGCACGCTTGTGGAGGAACATATCCGCACCGCAGAGCCGGTGAGCAGCCGGACTATATCCCGGATGCCGGGAATCGACCTGTCCCCGGCCTCGGTCCGCAATACACTGGCCGACCTCGAGGATATCGGGATGATTCTCAAACCGCACACGAGCGCGGGAAGAATACCGGCCGACGGGGGCTATTGTTATTATATCGAAAAGCTGATGCGCCGGCCCGAATTGCGCGAACCGGAGCGGGAAGCTATCGATGCGGTTATCTCCACCGGCGGAACAGACCTGTTCGAGATGCTTGAAGGAATGGCGAAAGTTCTATCGAGGCTCTCCCACCAACTCGGATTGATCTTTTCGCCTTCGGGAGAGAGGCTGAAATTATTTCACATCGACGTCCACCGCCTCAGCGCGACAAGGGTTATGATGATCCTCACGATGACCAGCGGCCTCGTCAGAAGCGTGATACTCGATATCGAGCACGAGATAGACGCGAGAAGGCTGTCCGCTGTTTCCGCGTTGGCCAACGAAAGGTTGAGCGGGCTGCCGCTCGAAGAAATACGGGACACGATCCGCGAAAGGCTTGCCGACGTTCTCGCTTTGCGCGACGTCTTTCTTATGTCCATTGTCGAGTCGGCGGAAAATATCTTTCGCGTAGGACTCGAGGAGAGGATACATTATTTTGGCACAAGTCGCCTGCTCGAACAGCCGGAATTTCAGGATTACGACCGCCTGCGGTCTTTGATCAATATGCTGGAAAACCCTTCCGACCTTATGAACGTGGTATCTCTGCGGGAGCCGGGCGAGGGTCGGAGAATAAGAATTAGCAGGGCGGTCGAAGGCTTTGCTATCGTCTGCAGCCCCTACGAAACCGGAAAAGAACACGGGACGATGGGGATTATCGGCCCGCCGAGAATGGATTATTCCAGAGCGATGGCGATTCTCTCCTATGCATGTTATTCGCTGTCCGGAGCTTTAAACAGATCCGCCGATGGAGGTAATGTGACTTTCAAAAAAGACAATATCCACGACGAAGACGATATCCACAACGAAGGCGAGCACGATATTCGCGTCGAATCGCATTTTGAAGATGAGAATGATAGGGAAGTGATTCTCGGAGAACTCGACACCGAACTTAAAATCGCGATAGACAAAGCCGCCGAATTCGAGGATAAATATATCCGTCTTGCGGCGGAATTCGACAACTATAAAAAACGCCGCGACCGTATTTTCAACGAGCAGCTCGCTTCGGCGCGGGACTCACTTGTCCGAAGGATGCTCGATATTCTCGACAATTTCGAGCGCGCACTCGAATCCTCGGAGAGTCTCGTCGATGTCGAATCCGTAATCGAGGGCGTCGAGTTGATATATAAGCAGATGCAAGACCTTCTCGCCTCGGAGAATATCGTGCCGATCTCCGCCGAGGGCGAGTCTTTCGACCCGACAATTCACGAGGCGGTGGCCGTTTTGCCCTGCGAGGACGATACCGAAAAGGTTCTGGAGGTTGTCCAGAAAGGATACCGGCAGGGAGACCGCCTTGTCAGGCCGGCAAAAGTAATTGTTGGCAAACCTAAGTCGGGGGATCGATGAGATGAACCCCTATGAGATACTCGGTGTCGGCAGAGACGCCTCGCCGGACGAAATAAAACGGGCATATCGCAAGAAGGCCAAGGAATGCCATCCCGACGCCAATCCCGACAATCCCGGAGCCGAATCGCATTTCAAAGAGCTTTCCGAGGCCTATTCAATTCTCGCCGATCCCGCAAAACGAAGGCAATTCGACACTTATGGCACAACCGGCCGATCCCGCGGAGGGTTCGAAGGTTTCCAAACAATCGACCTTTCCGAGGCCTTGCGAATGTTTATGGGCGCTATGGGTGGGATGGATCCATGGGGAGGCTTTTTCGGAGGGCAATCGGGCCGCCCACATTCGCGAAGCGGAAAGGGCAGCGATTTGCGCGTTGCCGTCGGGTTGACTCTCGAGGAGATATTCTCCGGCGTAACAAAAAAAATTAAAGTAAATCGGAAAGTGGCATGTGCCGAATGCGGCGGAACGGGAATTCCGGAGGGCGCCGAAGAAAAAACCTGCCCGTCCTGTCATGGCAGAGGGCGCAAGCAGGTTATGCGCTCCACAATTCTCGGCACGATCTCCACGATTTCAACGTGCCCGGAATGCGGCGGAACCGGCACAATCGTTACCGCATTTTGCGGCGCATGTTCCGGCGAAGGGCGAATCGACGGCACGGAGACTGTCGATGTGGAGATTCCGCGCGGCGTGAGCGACGGCAACTATCTCGTCGTCCCTGAAAAGGGGAACGCGGGAATCGCGGGCGGTCCCGCCGGAAATCTCGCAGTATTCATACAGGAAAAGCCGCACGACCTTTTCACGCGTAGAGAGGACGATCTGCATTATCGCCTGCCGATTAGTTTTTCGCAGGCGGCGCTCGGCGATACGGTCGAGGTCCCGACTATCGAGGGCAAATCCGAAAAATTGAAAATACCCTCCGGCACGCAGTTCGGCACGACGTTCA
>DAOWNU010000471.1 GCA_030642425.1 bacterium
AGAAGAAAGTTTTCGACGATTCCGGCAGTTCGTGGAAAGAGAGTATCTGTTCCGCGAGTGTATCCAAATCGGTGGCGCCGCTTATTTCTCTGGCATAAAGCGCCATCAATACTGCAATTCTAATTTCTCTGCGAGCGCCCATTTATTGGAGCCTTTCCATATCGAAACCTCGAGTGTTAATCCCTGCCGACTTCGGATATCTTTGTCATAACGTTTATCATCTCGAGGGCATCGAGCGCGGCGGTAAAACCCCTGTTTCCGGCCTTCGTGCCGGAACGCTCTATAGCCTGCTCTATCGTATCGGTGGTGAGGACGCCATAAATAACCGGGGTGCCGGTTTCGAGCGCCACATTTGCGATACCCTTGGAGACCTCGGCGGAAACGAACTCGAAATGCGGCGTGTCGCCCCGTATCACGGCGCCGAGACAAATAACGGCGTGATAATCTCCCGAACGCGCGACCTTCTTTGCGGCAACTGGTATCTCGAAACTCCCCGGCACACGGTGGACGACTATGTTCTTTTCATCGACCCCGTGCCTTTTCAGGCAGTCGATAGCCCCCTCGATCAGCCTGCCCACAACGAACTCGTTGAAACGAGAGGCGATTATCGCAATTTGCGTTCCCTTTTTTGGAATGTAATTACCCTCTATATTTGGCATCGATCCTCCTTTTTATGCTTCATGTGTTTTCAAACCTTCAATTATAAATGGCTCCATAAAACTTCTCGTTGCGTAACTCCATTAAACTTCTCGTTGCGTAGCTCCAGCTGCGCAACGTTTATGTTCCAGAAGCTCCGCTTCGTCTCAATTATTCTGGCCGACGTCAGGGCAATCTCGTTACACAACTGGAGCTGTGTAACGAGTAGAAATGATAATTGCTAATTTTGCAATGCTAATTTTGTATTGTGTTTTTCTCCCGTTCCGGTTCGGTGTCGAGTTCGAGAAGATGTCCCATCCGGTTTTTTTTCGTTCGGAGATATTCGATATTCTCCGGGTTAGGTTCGATTGCAAGTGGAACTCGCTCGATAATCGAAAGCCCGTAGCCCTCGAGTCCCACTATTTTTCTTGGGTTATTGGTCAGCAGGCGGATTTTCGACAGGCCGAGATCGACGAGTATCTGAGCGCCGACGCCGTAATCCCGCAGATCGGGATCGAAACCGAGGCGGCAGTTGGCGTCAACCGTGTCGAACCCGAGGTCCTGCAGATGATAGGCCTGAAGCTTTTTACCTATCCCGATTCCCCTTCCCTCCTGACGCATGTATAGGAAAACGCCCTTTCCCTCACGCTCGATCATTTCCATCGCGGTGGAAAGCTGGCCGCCGCAATCGCAACGCAAGCTTCCGAAAACGTCGCCGGTAAGGCATTCGTCGTGCACCCGGACGAGAACGTTCTCCCCACCCTCGATATTGCCCTTGACCAGCGCGATATGCTGTTTCCCGTCGAGAAGGGATTCGTAAAGGGCTAAGACAAACTCGCCCCATCTTGTCGGCAGCCGCGCGGTTGTTATTTTGCGGATCAGTTTTTCCTGCCTGCGCCTGTATTCGATAAGGTCTTTTATTGTTATCATCTGCAGGCGGAATTTTTCGGCTATCTCGAAAA
>DAOWNU010000241.1 GCA_030642425.1 bacterium
CCACCAATGCGCATTTTTCCGCGATGACATCTCGTAGAAATCGAGCGCGGCGCTCAGATGATTTCGACAATCCTCCCAATCCCCTTGGGCGAATGCGATGGAGCCGAATCGATAGTTTATCTCGCCCTCCAATAGATTTCTGGGATATCGCCTTAGAAGCTCGACGAAAACCCCCTTTGCGCGGTCTGTCGCGCCGAGCCTGCCGAGCGAAAGCCCCTGAAAATAACCCGCGATAAGACGCATTATCGCCTGACCCCTGTCGCCGTTGGACAGCGGCCCGAAAATGGCCGCCGAGGAGTCGTATTCGCCGTTGGAGAAATGCCAGATTCCCAGCCAGAAATTCCCCCATGGGGGGCTGCGACTGCTGAAAACCTCGCGCAGGCGCTCCTCTCTGCCGCTTCTCTGGATAAGGTCGCCCAGCCAGAACGAGGCCCAGTCGGCGTCGGCGCCGAGTGTGGAGGAGGCCAACGCCTTGAAATAACTTTCCTGAGCGCGTTCATTCCAGCCGGAGGATTGATAGCTGTATGCGTTTATCAATGCGGCGTTTGCGGTAATCTCTTCGGGCAGTTTTCTCGGAATAAAAAAATGGGCCGCGCGGGGATCGCTTTCGATCACACCTCCGGCCCAAAATGAATCGAACTCCGGCGTCCCGGCCGCATCGGTCCGAAAAATAAAAACAAGAACAAGAAGCGGGAGCAGTGGAAAACTACTCCGGCCTCTCGATCGCTTGTTCCTTGCCGTCCTGTTCCTTTTTTGATACATATAATTGAGAAAGGCCCACGCTTATAGATGTTTCACTCTTGCCCAGATAACTGGACTCTAATGATAAAACATAACCTTTCCCAAGGTCTATGTCAAGGCCAATGAGCGGTCTCGGATATTGACCCGGATCTGTATATAGCCCCGTTGCGGTGGCGTAAGGGGTTGACGACGACGAGTAATACTCCACATTTTTTCGGCCCGTGATATAAGTCCAGTGGACGCCGGTATAGGGCCGCACACGGCCGAACTGCCAGCTTCCGTAAAGGGCCAGATCAAAATTCTGGAATCGGAAGCTGGCGATAGTGTGATGCGTGGCGCCCATTGGAATATTGTCCTCGGATTTTGTCGTTATCCAGGAGGCCGAGGCATACCAGCGTATCGGGTAGTTCGTCGATCTACAGCCGACTGCGGGATAGAAAATGGCATAGTGCATCCTCAATCCGAGGCCGAAAGCCATCTCGGAACTGCCGCTGAAATCGTCCTGCGGAATATCGAGATCGGAGAAGCCGATATATCCGAACATATCGACAAACTTCATCACGCCCAGAGACGGCTTGATAAAAACCCTCTGTGCCGATAGTTTATAATCTGTCCCGGGGTAGCGTATCTTCCACTTTTCATAAGTGTATTCCACCGAAGTTCCGAATCTCTCGAAAGCCGTTTCGGGCGTCGGGTTCGCCACCATTATCCCGAGAAGGGGAGTGGCCGCCGCGACCGCAACTATCAAGATTATGGTTAATCTTCGCATGTCCCTCTCCTTTTCGGTTCCGGGTTAGTCGTCTTCCCTGAAAAACAGATCCATCTTCGGTTCGATAGCGGCATCCGGGAAAAACACGGTATCGCTTTCGAACTCGCGCCATATCCTTCTTCGCCCTCCCGAACTGTAGATCACCGATGTGTTCGCCGTTCCGCCGGTGCTTATTATGGAGAAATTAAGCACGGCGATTGCCGGGTTTGTGCTGTCCGGGGCCTGACATTCCCAGTTAGCCTCACCCGTTATTCCGGTCGATTGGGTTCCCGGGCTGACAATCGTAACATTCGAGCCGTCCAAACGGACATTCTCTCCGCAAATCGGATTGCCCCATGTATCCCGCAGCTTAAAGCTCACCCAGAAATTGCTCTCCCATGGAACAATGCCTGGCGATGTTATTAGCGAGTTGTCCGCCTGCGGCGCGCCGTGGTTCAAGACTATTGTATCCGAGTCGCCCGCAAGCCCCGAATGCGCGGATATAGCGGCGGAACCGCCCCTTAGATTGCCGCAATCGTCGTCCTCCGTCAGATTCCGTCCGGTATAGCGGCTGATACCGAAACTGCCGTAGCACTCGCTCGTGCTGAAGACCGGCGATTCTATCGAGCCCCAGCTTGTCAGCAGTGTTATCTCCGTGCCGTCCACTACCGGATGGTTATTTATATCATTCAATAATATCGTAACGTCGGCATGACCGCTCGTATCCGCATTCGTGGCCAAAGGCGCCACCGACATGTTGACCGTCGTAACAGGCCCGCTGTTATAGAACTGGACGGTATCGGCACGGGTTGTGATAGTGTCCCTTGTTTCCACAATTAAAGTTATCAATCCGGGTTCCGAAGTGAACGGGTCGGTTCTCGGATCGGCGGAAAACCACGTTGCAAAGGCGAAACCGGAATCGTTCGTAACAGCCGACGTCGTTATTGCGCCCTGCAGCGCGGTGAACCACACCGCAGTTCCCGGAGCCACCGGATTCAGCCATTCATCGGTAATAATTGTCATGACAGTATTAGGAACGCCGTCCATCAGCCATCCGGGGACGTTACAATCTCCCACGGAAATTGAGACATTATATGGCAGCCCGCTTCCAACTGTAATCCTCGGCGCGCGAGAATCGAACGTGCCGCCGCCGGGCAGAGTCGCTCTGGCCTCGATAACTATCGAACCGGATCTGTCGCCGCTGCGGAGCGTTACGCTTGCCCTGCCGTTGATCGTATAAACAGGAGTGCTTACCAAACCACCTCCCGGAATAAGCTCCGGATCGACCGAACCGCCCGATGGGTATTCGATTAACTCGAAAACAACCTCGCTGCTGTCGCGGACCGGGTTGTCGTATTGATCGTAGATAACGGCGTCGATAACGGACTGGTCGATCTCGCCGACTCCGCGGACATAGATGAAATCGCGGCTGACGCTTATATCCATCGTGTGCGGCGGGCCGGCATGAAGAAGAATATCGGCGTGCGCGGACAGGGCGTCAACTGTTGCCGTGATGCCGGTGAGCCCCGATTTATGCCCGGGCGTGTAAATTGTCGAGAATTGGCCCAGAGCGTCCGTCGCGACAACAGGGTCGGCCACGCTGCCCGTTCCGGCGCTGTCCATGGAGAGATAGACGTATGTTCCCTCGGCGACCGGATTGCCCGGAAGGTCCGTAACCGTGCCGCTGACAACGCTCGGCGTCGTGCTTCCGACCGTGGCCGTATCCGGCACGACCGTGAGCGTGATATCATACGGTGGGCCGGCGTCGTAAGTAACAGAAACCATCGCGGACTCGGACTGACAGAATGCCCAGATAGTATCGGTGCCGCTCGTATCCGCCGCCACGAGTATTGCGTTCGCGATGCCGTCCTCGAGAAAATCGAAAGGAGTTATCAGTCCCATCCGGGCGGTGAATCGCACGATTACGCCGTCGGCGATAGGATTGCCGTCGCCGTCCACGACCAGCGCCCTGATATCCGAAGTGGAAGCGCCGTCCGCAGGCAGGCCTCTCGGAGTGGCTGTTAGGAAAATCTCGCTTACCGTGTCCGCGACGAAATCTACCGGAAGGTATCCGTGAACACCGCTGCACGTGGCGGTCAGATAGCTCGATCCAATGCTGTTTGGAGCGGTGATCTTAAACCTCCCCCCGCCGTTCGGTCCGGTCATCTGGATTGGCGGCGTTACCGATCCGATCGGCAGGTCGAGCGTTACTGCCGCTCCGGGTATCGGGTTCGCAAAGGCATCCTCGACCCAGACCGAATCCGCGAGCGTGTCCGAGCCGTTGGCGATAAGCTGAACATAGTTTGTATCGAACCGGACGACCGCAACCTCTCCCGGCTCGAAATAGACGGACATCGTGTCGGAGAAGACCGTGTCGATTCCTCTGGAAACATAGGCATAGACGAATGTGCTTCCCGCGTGAGTGGAAGCGTAAAGGTTGATCGCCGCCTCGCCGTCCGTCGTCGTCTCGCGGTTCGGATTGAGCAGGGCCTCGACATTCCCCAGCAGCGTATCCTGATCGAATCTGACAATCGTGCCGTCGGC
>DAOWNU010000285.1 GCA_030642425.1 bacterium
AGGGCCATTCTCTCCCGCATATCGAAAATGAAAAACCGGCTGACCCGCGCCGAAGAGTTCCTCGGCGCGGCGTCGAATCCGAAAGAGAAGACGTTCGGAAAGTTGTGGATGGCATATCAGGAGGGCCTGAGAGCGAATAATGCTGTGGATTTCGACGATATGATCTATTTGGTTGTCGAGCTTTTCGAGCATCACAAAAAAATCACAAAAAAATACTCGGACAGGTTTCAATATATCCTCATCGACGAGTTTCAGGACACTAACAAGGCGCAGTATGAGTTTATCCGCCATCTTACGGGAGACGCCGCGAATATTACCGTTGTCGGCGACGACGACCAGTCTATTTACGGCTGGCGTGGTGCGGAGGTTCGCAACATTCTCGAATTTCCGGAGCATTTCTCCGGCACGCAGATAATCCGGCTCGAACGGAACTATCGCAGCACGAGTAACATCCTTTCCGCGGCCAGCGCGGTGGTTGCGAACAATACATCCCGGCATAAAAAAACGCTCTGGACCGACGGCGAGACCGGCGAAAAAATCGGCCTGTGGGAACTTCCCGACGGCTATTCCGAGGCGAGGGTTGTCGCCGAATCTATACGGGAATCGATAGACGGAGGTTCCCCCGGCTCGGAAATCGCAATTTTGTATCGGGTCAACGCGCATTCCCGCCTGCTCGAAGAGGCGCTTCGGAAACTCGATATCCCGCATGTGATTGTGGGCGGCATCCGCTTCTATGAGCGCGCCGAGATAAAGGATATTCTGGCGTATCTCAAGCTGTTGTATAATGTTGCCGACAATATCAGCTTCCTCCGGGTTGTGAATATGCCGCGCAGGGGAGTGGGAGTCAGGTCTGTTTTGAGGTTAAAAGAGCTTGCGCGGGAAAATAATCTCAGCCTTTACGGGGCCGTTATGGAGGCCGATCTTTCGGGGATGAATTCGAGGTCGCGTCAGGGGTTTGCGATTTTTGTTAATGTTATGGAGGATCTTCAGCTCCTTGCCAAAAAGAACGATATTGGAGAGTTGATAGGCGAGGTTGCCCTGAAATCCGGCTATCGCGAGATGCTCGAAAATGACGGCAGTATCGAGGCGAGGGCGCGGCTGGACAACATTTCGGAGCTTGTGAACTCCGGGATCGAGTTCGCGAACACGCACCCCGACGATCCTTCGCTGACGGCCTATCTCGCCGAAACGTCCCTTATCTCGACTATCGACCAATACGACGCCGGCGAGGACGCGGTAAGCCTTATGACCGTGCATTCTGCGAAGGGGCTCGAGTTCGACGCGGTCTATCTGTGCGGCCTCGAGGAGGGGCTTTTCCCGATTGCGAGGTCGATGGAGACGACCTCCGAACTCGAGGAGGAACGCCGCCTGTTCTACGTTGCGGTTACCCGCGCGAGGAAGAAAGTGCATCTGCTGTGGGCCTCGCTCCGGCACAAGTTTGGCGAAGAATTTAACGGCATTCGGAGCCGCTTTATCGACGAGATTCCGGAAAACTTGCTCGATAAGGCGCACTCCACCGCGGGAAGACCGGAATTAAGTTCGGTGGAAATTCCTACGGGCCGCAGGGGTGGCGGGAAAGCGAAATCCGGCTCGATCCAGCCGGGGACGGTAGTCGAACACCCATTCTTTGGCCGCGGCAGAGTTAGAGGGATAAAGGGCTGGGGCGAAAATGCAATCCTGACTGTCGCATTCCCGAAATACGGCCTAAAAAAGCTTCTTCTCAAATACGCCGACCTGTCGATCATCAGAGATTGATGCTTCGAGAACGCCGCTCTGCCGCCGATGGTGCGCGGAATATAATTTGACATTTACCTGTTGACTCTTTATACTGTTTATAAGTTTAAACAGCGGAGGATTGTGGGATGATTATGTTAAGCATAAAAAATCTGGGTCGGCGATAACCAAGGAGGATAATATGGAACTCGTAATAGACGATAAAAAACTGAAGGAAATGTTAAGCGAAACTCTCGTCGAGATAATCGTGAAAAAACCGGAGCTTTTACGCCGGTTGATCATAGACGCAATCGAGGAAATTGGCCTAATAACCGCTATTCGAGAGGGCAGGCGCGATGAATTTGTCGGCGAGGGTAAGATTATGGAACTTCTCGAAAGCTAATTGTGGAAACCTATTTTGAAAAATCTTTCGAGCGTGATTTGAAGAAGATAAAAGACCGAAAACTCCGGCGGAGATTGAAAGACGTTATTCTGAAGGTTAAAGCTGCGAAAAAATTAAAGGATATCGGGGGGCTACAAAAGATGAGGGGATACGAGCCTTTTTATCGAATAAAGCTGGGCGATTACCGGATTGGCCTCGAAATAGCGAACGATAAGGTAATATTTGTCAGGTTCTTGCACCGTAAAGAAATATACCGGTATTTTCCGCGATAGGAGATTGGAATAAAACGACGACAACACGGCGCGCCGGAGCCGACCATCACGAAAAGCGTAGTGTATTTGAAATGGTCGTAAGGGCGACCCGGTGGGTCGCCCGCGAATCGAAAATGGCGACTGTCGGTTTATCCGCAAAACGGCTCAACCACCGGTTGAACCCTACTTCGGGGGCTTTTTAGCCGGGTAAATTCTGCTTTATTAGATGGAAACTCGCCTTAAGAAGGCCAATCCCGGGTTTCAGAGTCCAAATCCCCGGCTTCAGAAGGTCAATCCCGGCCTTAAAAATGTTGACACGCTGTTTAAGAAGCAACTATCCGGGCTTCAGAAGGTCAATCCCGGCCTTAAATATGTTGACACGCTGCTTAAGAAGTAACTATCCGGGCTTCAAAAGGCAAATCCCGGGCTTCAGAATATAGATTTCGGGCTTTAGTAGGGTCGAGACATGACTCGACCGCAGAATACCGGTAGTGACGGTCGCTCTTTTTATATCGAGCGAGACGCCCGGGCTGTTAATCCCCGTTTTCCCTTTTATCCTTCAACATCTCCGAGATGCGTTTGACCGCGCAGAATTGACCGCACATCGTGCAGGTGTCCTCCTCTTCCGGCAAGGATTTCGCGCGGATCTCCCTCGCGAGGTCGGGATCGATAGCAAGCTCCATCATAGTGTCCCAGTTCAAATCGTGCCGGGCCTCGCTCATCTTGTGGTCCCATTCCCACGCGCCGCCGACGTCTTTCGCAATATCCCCGGCATGTGCCGCGATCCGGGTGACAATCACCCCCTGGCGAACAGCCTCGGCGTCCGGCAGCGAGAGATGCTCGGTGCATGTGACGTAGCATAGATAATCGGCGCCGCTCGCGGCGGCTATCGCACCGCCAATTGCGGCGGTGATATGATCGTAGCCCGGCGCAATGTCGGTTACAATCGGGCCGAGAACGTAGAACGGCGCGTCGTCGCAAATCTGTTTCTGTATCAGGATATTCGCCGCAACGTCGTCGATGGGCACGTGCCCCGGTCCTTCGACCATCGCCTGAACGCCGTTTTCGCGCGCGCGCTGAACAAGCTCGCCGAGGACAACCAATTCGCCTATTTGCGGCCGGTCGGTGGCGTCCGCGATAGCCCCGGGCCGGAGGCCGTCGCCCAAAGAAAGCACCATCTCGTATTTTTTCGCGATATCGCAAAGCCGGTCG
This sequence comes from bacterium, assembly GCA_030642425.1. Lineage (GTDB taxonomy): Bacteria > UBP14 > UBA6098 > UBA6098 > UBA6098 > DAOWNU01. Next base: position 3,580 of record DAOWNU010000285.1, read on the forward strand.
AACTGTTCGTAGAGG
>DAOWNU010000422.1 GCA_030642425.1 bacterium
AGCGGAATTTATCTCGTTAGCGCGAGAAATGGTAACGAATCGATTACGAAGAGGATTGTTCTAATTAGATAAGATGTTGGAGGATTAAAGTTTGCCGCAGAGAGCGCGGAAAGGAAAAGTGTAATATGAGAAGGATAATAATTATATCGGTGTTCGCAATTGCGATGGTGGGGATTTGCGTCGCACAAATTGTCGATGACCTCTCCGATGTCGCTGTCTGGACGTTCGGCCCGGTCGTGTGGTGCGATTCGGTCGTCGATGCCGCTTCGTATGTGAATCCGCAGTTTATCAAGCGCGCGTGGTTCAAATATTGCAGCATGCCGGGGAATCCTTTCACCGATCCGCTCTATGGCTTCGACGCTCTCCCGCCCGCGGTAAATGCAACCGGCGCGCTGTTCGAGGGCGGCGTGCAGGTGCCCCAGCTTACCCGCGAGGGCGGATGGCCATGCGATAACCCCTACGACGACGACCACGTCTATCCGTTCGAGATACCCGACCCGATATACGACGATTTTGCCACGCTGAACGCCGACGGCGAGATACACTATCAACCGAGCGGGCCGTATGGATTCACTATCGCCAACGGGATAATCGCTAACGAGAATTATCTCGATTACTGCCTCTACTGGGCTTTCGAGCAGCTCGACGCCAATGCCAACGCGCTCGAATTCGACCAGATGGGCGGAGACTATACGTTTTCTTTCGAGGGCGATTCTACGAACAACCAGAACATCGGCTACGACGATTATACTATCGGCACGGCGAATTTTGCCACGAGGATATCGACCGTGTGGGGCCGCGGCTATCTCGACCCGGTCGAATGGTTCATGCCGACCGATTCGGCAAGCTCGAACGAGGATTCCGCGTTTCTCGCTTTCGACGACGATTTTGCGACACACTGGCATTCCGAAACGGGCGACACTCACTGGATAGAAATTGATTTCGGTAGAATTCGGACAATCCGGCAGATATATTTGAGATTTCCCGTCGAGCACATACTCAGTAACTTTTATGCTGTCTATTGGGACGGCGCCGCGTGGCAGGATTTCGACGCGCCGGTGTTCGCAGTCGCAAACGACGATTCAATCTGTTCCTTTCTTGTCGAGTCCGCGCGTGCCGAAAAGGTCTTGCTGTTCTCGACCGACAGCGTGGCTTATGTCTCCGAAATGCAGCTTTTCGGGCGGGGATTCCGCCAGTATTTGCTCGCGCGATATTCCGCCGACTCCGGCTGGACACCCACCGATACGCGCTGGGAGACGCAAAAGCTCATCGACCTGTCGGATACATCACAGTGCCCCGACGGCACAATGAACTCTTTCAACTACCGCAAGTATTTGCAGGCGCACGACTGGACGCTGAACCCATTCGGCGGCGAACTCGACTGGATAACGATGTTCGACCCGCCGAACAAGCTCTTTATCGACTGGTCTCCTAACTCATATTATCTGATGCTCGAACTGCTTTTATACGACGATGATATTATGGTTAATACGGCGAATGAGTATTTTCAACATTCATTTATGTATGAGTTGATATATCAAAACTGGTGGCGCACAATTACCGACAGCGTTAGGGCCTATGCCGCTTCGCTGGGGCGAGAGGTTTATATCACATACAACGGTTCGGCTTTCTGCTCGCCGCACTATGTTGATTACACGATGATGCCGATGGGCGATATTTTACATTTCCCCGTATATCATTGCACAACCGCGACGGACACCGATAAAGTTTGTCTTATCGGCAATCAGGCGCAGATTAACATCTGGCGGTTGACTAAGAGGCGAGCGGACGAATACCTCGGCGAGGACGTTCCGATGGTCGCGTTCTGCGATTTCTGGCAGCTCGGGATGGCGTTTGCGCACCTCGGCGGAATAGACGAGCCTGCGAACGAGCGCGCGACATATCTCCGAACCTACGCGATGGAGATGCGCGCTGCGGGAGTGAATTTCTGTTTCCCCGTTGATGTGGATCAGGAGAACGCATGGATCGACACGCTCGCCGACGGCACACCGCTTATCGAAATCATAAAACAGCAGGCGGATTTTCTGAACGCGTATTTCGATATCTATAAAAATATTACTGTGAGCGAGGAGGAAACATTAGTTACAGTTAATGGGATTATTCCGTTTAATGGCGCGTGGAATATCGATTGGGATAGCGGATTGAGTTTCGACTCGCCGGTGAACGAATCGAAAGTGACTATCGCTTATACGTTCATGGCGGACAGCTCGCGCGCATATTTGCACATAATAAATCACGATTGGGACAGCGCGGGCCGCACGATGCTCCTGCAGGACAGCGTGCCAATAACGATACCTGTCGGCGACAGCGTAACCGGCGTGATAATAATCTCGCCGGATTTCCCGGATACGGTTTTTCCCGATTTTGCTTATGACGGCGGCATTGTTAGTCTCGACGTTCCCACGCT
>DAOWNU010000196.1 GCA_030642425.1 bacterium
TCGGTCACGAAGCGTGTAGTGTATTTAAAATAACGCCGAATCCGCCGGAGGCGGTTGAGGACGGCAGTGCCGTAGCCGGTGTGTCGGGGGGTATTTCATAAATGGGGAAAGAATCGAGAAACGCTCAATCTTATCTTTTTGTTGATTTTTCGGAAAAAAGGTATTATATATGCCTTTGATTTTGTTTGATACTAAAAACCGGAGGTAATTATGGAAAAGGAAACTATTCTCAAAGCGCTCGACGTTATCGAGGACGGCGTGCTGATAATCGATCGGGATTTTGTGATCGTGTATGCCAATAAATCCGCGAAAAAACTGCTCCGTCAGGATAAGGTTCTCGGAAAGCACTCCTACGAGGCTATCTGGGGCAGGGACGGAATTACCGGCAAAACGCCGGCTTTCATCTCTTTCGACACGCACAAAGTTGCCAGCGCGGAACGGGCTTTCGAAGACGGAACCTGTCTTTCTATTCAGGCCTATCCCTTCGATGAAAATCATATCGCATTGACAATCTGGGACGTGACGAATTATGTTACGCTGGAACGGCGGCTTGAAAGCGCGGGAACCGACTCGGTTACCGGATTGAGGAGCAGCACCGTTTTCAACGAGGACCTCGAGAAGGAGCTGGATCGCAGCAAAAGGGCCAAGTCTAACATGGTGTTAGTGATGATCGACGTTGGTTCTGTCGAAGGCGACTCCGAGGTGGATAATGAGAAGGCGCTTAAAGAGATTGCCGCAATATTAACCGAAACAGCGCGAAGTTACGATCTTGTCTATCGTTTTAAGGGCAATATTTTCGGTATATTGATGCCGCATTGCCCTATCGAGGGTGCGCGAAATACGTCGGAACGAATATTGGAAAAGCTATCCAAAATAAGCGGCGGGGCAACCCCATCTTTAGGTATAAGCACGTCGGAAAAAGCCTTTACCGGCAGGGATGTTCTTCGCCTGGCCGAGAGGGCGCTGTATGTCGCCAATCATCGCGGCGGCAATACTATCGTTGTCGGATAGGCGCGTGAGTGCGATGGAAAACGATATCCTTCAAGACTTATCGATAGGCGTCATCGTTGTCGATCCGCTGAGGAAAATCGCTTTCTCCAATCCCGCCGCCGGTAAGCTGCTGGGGTGTCAGGATATATCGAATAAGCAGACATGTCATCGTTATATCTGGGGTAGCGATTTGCCATGCGTTCAATGCCCGCTCGAACCGACCGGGATAAGTCCGCTCGTGCGCGAAAGGGAATTGCCGGGCGACGGTAGAATTCTCGATATCGAGGCGCGTATCCGCAAGGACGGCACAGTATTGGAAACTATCGTGGATATTACCGTGCTCAAAGGCTTTCAGCGCGAGATGGCGAGGGCGGCGCTTATCGATCCTACCAGCGGATTGTTCAAGAGACAATATATCAGAGAAAGCCTGCAGCGTGAACTGTTGTCCGCACACCGGAAGGGGATCGACCTTTCATTATTACTGCTTCGCGTTCCCAGAATAAATGTCTCGGATATTTCCGCTATACCTCGTATAGTGGCCCGCGTTCTCCGGGGAATCGGGGAAGTTTCTGTAAATCCACACGAGCATTCATATCGTTTCGGCAGAGACACTTTCGCGATTATCCTTCCCGAATACGATCTGGCGGTGGCGCTGAGCGCTGCGGGAAAGCTACGTAAAAAACTTACAGAACTCGGGATCGACAATGTGAAGATCGGTATCTCGACAATGGGCGAGAAGCGTATCGCCGACGCGCTAATCCACTCGGCACAGCTCGCGCTTTATCAGGCCGACCATTCTGATGACTTTGTATCCACGGTATAATCTATTTAGGTAAGTTACAGTAAATATTACTATTTAAAAATAAATCCTAATATCGAAGCACTAAATCCTAATGAAGTCCTAATGTCTAATGACGAATGCTAATTCCACCCTACCCTAACTGGATTCCGGGTCAAGCCCGGAATGACAGATATAGTGTGTTTGAATAGGCATTAGACATTCGGATTTAGGATTTCATTAGTCATTAGGATTTAGTCATTTAACATCATGGCCTTTTTCCGAAGAAAACCGCCCATTTGCCGTTATTCAGAACGAGATTGACCCTCATAGGTATCCTGTCCGCAAAGCCGCTCGTGTCTTCACTGAACAGGATTATTTCCACAGAAGCTTTTTCGCCGACAGGGTCTTCGAAAACATCCCTGATCTCCGCAATTTTGAATGTCTTTTCCGCCGATGTTTTCGGGATCGCTCCGACCTTGTCGTTCACAAGTTCCCGGAGAGCCGTGGTGTCGCCGCTTTCGAGGGCGTCGAAGAAGCGAAAGACTGTCAACTCCGGCGTCGGAGATTCAAGACCGAGTTTGCGCAGGGGATAATCTATCTTTCTCGGTGTAGAGTATTCCCCGACCTTTTGTGCGGCGAACTCGTGCATAAGAGTATCGCCGATCTCTATATAGATATCGTCGAGCATCCCCCAGGCTCTCGCTGTTTTGAAACGATAATCGGCAGTCCGCGCTGTGTATTTCTGGCCCGAAAAGGGCGCGAGTGTCTCGGTCATAGTAACAAGCACGCCGATACTCTCCTCGTGCCTGCCTATATCTCGAAGCAATCGACCGAGTTCGAGATAGGCCTCGGCGGAACCGCACGGGGCGTAGGCTATCGCATTCCTGTATGATCCGATAGAAGCCGCCGTATCCCCCAGAACCGCCTGAACTCTCGCCTCGGCAAGGTGTAGGTCGGGGATTGTCGGCGCAAGACGCAGCGCAGATATTATCTCGATCAGTGCCGTTTCGGGCCTGCGCAATTCCATATATATATCATAGAGGTTATAGCGCGACTCCCACGAAATCGGGTTGAATGCTACAGCGGTCTCACCCTGCTTTAATGCTGTTTTATATTCTATTCGCTTGCTCGATTCGCGGCTGTCGTAAAGTTTAATATTCGAATAACTTCTGGAAAACAGGATACACAGGGTCAAAAAGCCCAATATAATCAACGGTGTTCGGGCCTCCCCGATTGTCGAAGAAATTGCGTTTCTCCGTATCAATCCGAAACCGAATCCAACGAGAATCGCCGATGGCAGCAGTATTCCGGCGAAAGCGGCGTCGAAATCGACGCCTACATGAAGCATAATACTTAGCAATCCCGCCGCAATACCAGTAAGAAGAATTGGGCCGGTTCTTGAAAAAGAATTTTTGATGAGCGGAATTAATGTTATCGCGAGCGCAATAATGAGCAAAATCAGGCCCGGAATACCGGTTTCCGCTGCCGTCCGTAAATATGCGTTATGTGGAAATCTTGGTAAAAATTTTATCCCTGTCAGATAGGCCGCCCGGACCGCGGGCCAGGCTCTCGGCCCGACCCCGAATATCGGATAGTCCCGAATGATTTCTATCCCGGCCTCGAGCATGGCGACTCTTTCGACAGCGCTCTGCCCCTCTGTTCCGGGGGATATCATTGTGGAAATGCTCTCGGCCCTCTGCGCGATTGCTTTCGAGGGCGCCAATATCAGGCCGAGTGCGATACCCGACAGCATTATCGCCCCGAGAAGCAGCCACTTTTTAAGCGCAATCCTTTTCGCTATTAGCGAGGGGACAAAAACCACGGCAAGGGCGATAATAAACGCGATCCAGCCGCCGCGAGACCGCGTGAGAATCAGACCGGACATCATCAGAACCGAGAGAACCGCCGCGAGAACCTGAAACAGCCTTTTGCAATGCAGGGCCAGAGCAAGCGCTACCGGCAGGGTCAGAATAAAATAGCCGGCCATCGGGTTTTTCCAGAAAAAGGGACCGATAAAATGACGGATCATATCGTGGCCGCCCTCGATACCGAATCGCCCTATCAGATAGATAACCCAGCCGAACACTGTAACCGCGGCAATCCCCAGAAACAATAGGAATATAGCGCGGAATGTCTCGGCCTCGTTTTGCGGGAGGGAATACGCAAAAAACCCGGCAATACAAAGCCCCGCAAACATCAAAACCTCGCCGACACTGGCGTCGGGATTTGCGGAGAACGCTGTCGCGACAGCGGTCCATATTAAAAAAATCGACCAGACGACGACGACGGCTATGGGCGGCAGACGATATGTGCGTTTCTTATCGGCCAGAACAAGAAGCAGGAATGCGGACGCAACAAAGGCAACGATCCAGCGTGATTGTGCGCTGAAACCGCCGCCGTGAAGAGCGGCGTAACCCGCCAGCAGCATCGTCCCATAAAGCGCGATCTGCGGGGCCTGATTGCGGTTTTTATAGATTGCTTTTTCCGGTATATTCATCGACAGGCGCGATTATTCCGGTAAAACCGCAATCCCCTCTATCTCTATCGGGCTGTCTTTCGGCAGGCGGCTCACCTCGATACATGCGCGCGCGGGAGGCTCACCTTCGAAAAACTTTTCGTAGGCCTCGTTCACCCGCGCGAAATCGCCCATGTCCGTCAGGAATATCGTAACCTTGACAAGATGAACGCCCTTGCCGGCCGCACTCACCACGGCAAAAAGGTTGTCCATGCACCGGCGCGTCGCGGCCCCGATATCGGAAACGATCATCTCGCCGTTTTTGGGGTCGATCGGTATCTGGCCGCTGACAAACAGCAGTCTTCCGCCGATACAGCCCTGTGAATACGGCCCCACGGCAGCGGGCGCATCCTTTGTAGAAACGATTCTGTGACTCATTTGTCTCCCTTGTTTTGCTTATAGTTATAAAGTATTATTGACAATGCTCGAGGCTCTCTCCGTCTAAATAAAAAAAGTGCTTGACTTGAATGCAATATTTTCATAATATAATCGACGAGACGCGGGGTGGAGCAGTCCGGTAGCTCGTCGGGCTCA
>DAOWNU010000345.1 GCA_030642425.1 bacterium
ATCGGCGACGGCAAGAATGTTGCGCAGACACAGTCTTACGGCCCCGAGGCCCGTGGCGGCCAAACCCGATGCGACGTCATTATTTCCGACGGCGAGATTTTTTTTCCGGAGGCGGTCATCCTGGACCTTCTGCTGTCGCTCACTCAGGATGCCGCGGATGCATATGTCTCCCGCCTGAAGGATTGCGGCCTTCTGATAATCGACAGCGATGCCGTGAAAAACAAGCCGAACAGGGACTATATCGAGGCCCCGATTATTAAATCAACGATAGAAAAGCTCGGCTCATCGGTGGCCGCAAACATAGTATCTCTCGGCTTTATCGCGGAATATACGGGCTTAGTCGGCAAAAAATCGCTCGAAACCGCGGTGATAGACCGGTTCCCCGAGAAATTTGCAAAAAACAACCGAACTGCGCTCAAACTGGGTTTCGAGCTTGCAAAAAAGGTGGGCAAGAAAGGCCCTGTGAACGCCTGCATGGACGAATTCGAGACCGAAATAGACAGGACATAACTTTGAGGATACTTATTTTATCCGGTGGCTGGAAAAATTTCCGCCCGGTTACGCTCACGAGGCCCCTGGCGGAAATCCGCGCGGGGGCTTTCACTTTCCGGGAGCGAATCGAAAGACTTTTTCCCGGCTCGTCGATAGCCGTGCTCGCCCCGGACGCTGTCGCAAAAGCCTATTCCGCCCGGACGGGTATCGCAGCAAACCGCCTTCCCGACGGCGACGGCCAAATATTGGTTCTTGAGCCCAACGCGATTTACGGCAACTCCTTCCGTAAAAGTGTGGAGGACGCATCGCCCGGAACAAGGTTTGTCTCCGGGGACGAAACGGTCGCCATGCTTGGCAATTTCGACAAAATCCCCGAAGATTTAAAGCGTCCGGATTTTGCCGAAATCGAGGTCGATGCGACCGTGATACCCGCGATATGGGATCTGGTCAATATGAACGGGGGCGCGATTTCGCACGATTTCGAGAATTTTTTCAGCGCTATGGTCGAGGGCAATATCCATCCGCTCGGAACGATATATGAGCCTTCGCAGGTGTATATCGCCCCGGGCGCCGAGCTATGCGCCGGGGCCGTTCTCGATTCCCGAAACGGCCCGATAATTCTCGCCAAAAACTCCATTGTCCGCCCCGGTGCGGTTGTCGAAGGGCCGTGTTATATTGGGGAAAACTCTATCGTCGTCTCCGGCTGGATACGGCCCGCGTGCAGCTTTGGCCCCGTATGCCGTGTGGGCGGCGAAATCGAATCGAGCGTTTTTCAGAGTTTCTCGAACAAGTATCACGAAGGCTTTGTCGGCCATTCCTATATCGGCGAATGGGTGAATCTCGGTGCATTGACAACGACCAGCGACCTAAAAAATAACTACGGCGAAATCCGGGTCGATATGGGCGAGGGCCAGATAAAGACCGGCAGGATAAAGATCGGGAGCTTTATCGGCGACCACGCAAAAACCGGAATCGGCGCGCTGTTGAACTCGGGCACCTTTATCGGGGTCAGCGTCAACCATTACGGCGCGGGCCTTCCGCCAAAACACGTCCCGGATTTCTCATGGGGCGGCGCGGAAGGTTATGTCGATTATGACATCGAGAAGGCTATCGCCACGGCGAAAACCGTGATGTCGCGAAGGGGATTGCAGATGCTCCCGGAGGAGGAAGCGCTTCTTCGGTCTATCGCTCGATAACAAATTATTTAATTCAAAATGATCGATTAGCAATTAGCATTGTAAAAATGCCCCGCACCAACCGTCGGGGAAAACCATAGAAAACAAAGCCCCTCCCCCATCGACTTCAGTGAGTGAAATGAGGAATTAGGCATTCGTCATTAGAGCTTCATTAGGATTTCGGGCTTAGATATTAGAATTTTTTCAAGATCGATTGTCCTTGCAACATGAGCCAAATCGAGTATGTTGTCTATTGGTCGAGATTTTTTTGGGATGTTTGTCGAATAATCTTGCAGCACCTGTGTATAAATAGATGTGAACGAATTTTAACCGACCCGAGGAGGAAAAATGGAAGGCTATAACGAATTAGCGGCATTGTTCGGAAGCGGATTGGCGATTATAGTATTATTGCTCGCCGTGTTCGACGCTGTATTGAAAATAATCGGTATGTGGAAATCCGCGAGAAGGTCGCAGACCGGCTGGTTTGTCTGTCTCGCAATTTTTAACACGCTGGGCATCCTGCCGATAATATATTTCCTGACCGGCGGCAAGAAGCCCGAGACGCTGACCAAGCCCGGCGCGGCGCCAGTTCAGCAATTATAGCCGAAAATCGGCTATCCACTCGATGCCCCCGGTTCGCCAGCGGCGACAGGCGAAATTGCGTCGAACCGGATAAAGCGATTCGACAAATATAGTAAGCCCCTTAGGGAAGGGGCGTCAGTAATGCCGCAACAATCATACTTAACCGCTGGCACGCCTCCCGCTACGTTCGGTTGGTAATGTTGTTACATTATTTCCGAACGCGACAGCCGCGCCAGCGGGATTTATAGCTTCTCCCGAAGGGTCCTATATCGCGTTCCAAAATTATTTTCCCCCACGTTCATATTTCGCTTGACTTAACAATACCAGCAATTATTTTGTTCGTATGAATATTACTATCGAAAACAAGTCGGCACGGGCCGACCGTATCCATCGCGGTCCAGGCGAGAATTGTATCGTTAACCGCATCTCGATGTTAGCAAAATAAATCATTTGACATAAATAAAACGATACACTATATTATTAGCATGGAAATTACTATAGAAAACAATCAGGTTATCATCAACCTCGACGAGTTCGAGTTCCCGAAGTTCGAGACGATGTTTGCCAATCTGCATTTGAACAAGCGTTTGCGGTGTGAGTTCCGCGAGTTCGGATTCGGCGGCGCATATTTCAATTTCGACCTTTTGCCGATGCACCTCTGCCGCACTATCGGCGAGGCCAATCTTTCCGCCGACCCGTTCGCGACAGTCAGCCTTTACCCGTTCTGGAAACACGGTTTCGCGTTCGGGAATGGCGGCCAGCTCGAATTGAATCTCGATATGGAGGACCCGCACAAGAAAGGCGTGGCGGCGGACGAGTTCGGCATGGGCTTTTGCGCGTGGGCGATGGAGGAGATTTTCCATTGCGAATACTGGGC
>DAOWNU010000214.1 GCA_030642425.1 bacterium
GGCCCGTTCGGAATTATCGAAAAAATGGCAAAAAACCGAATATCCGTTTCCGATTGGATAGAGAAAATAATCCCAACAGGCATCGACCGCATCCGCGCCTCGGGCGAGATGACGCGGATTTTCAAATCCGGCGTTGATCCGGTCGGCTGGCTCGTTTCGCAGGGGCGTCGTAAAGCGCTCCCATTTGTGGGTCCGGAAAACGAACTGCTGGAGACGGTCGGGCTTGGAACGCCGCTGGGGCATATATATTCTTCGCTTCCGCTTCCACGGGCGTTCGTCGAAAAGCTTGTTTTAAAAATGGTCGAAAAGGGGAAGCTGCGAACCAGATTCGGATCGAAGAACGATATTTTTCTCGACAGAATCGATTTGCTTTAGGGCGGTATGGACGAATTGCATTTGCCCGTATTTCGGGCCAAAGCGTTTGACCTCAACGAATTGAAAATAATGATTGCGGCATAAAGAAGCGCCTGTGTGTGCTCCCGCTTGCGGACAACATCGGGAGGACACATAGGCCCCCTCCCCTACTAATTTAAACGATATATATTGTTCCGTGAGGAAACGGCGGCGACATGCCCGTTTCGTGTTTATTTCGTTCTTGCGGCAGAAATCGCCTGAATTGCGGCGGAAGCCCGTTCCCGAACGCCCGAATCCGGATCGTTCGAGCGGAGTTCATCTATTAACGGTAGCGCGGTCGCGCACTCCTCCACTGCGGTCTTTGCAATAACCACGAAAAAACCGGCGGCCTCCGCACGAACCTGCGCGTTCTCGTCCTGCAAAAGGCGATACGCCGGGCCGATAGCCATAACAGCGCTTTGCGGGGCGGTCGAAGCGATATTCCCCCATGCCGATAACGCGGCCGCTTTCACCGATGGCTCGAAATCGCCGAAAGACCGGAGCAGTTTGTTCGATATTCGGTCGTCGATTTCCGAAAAATTGCGGCGAAGTATCTCCCCGACAGCCTTTATCAATGCGGCTTTCACCCCGGGATAAGGATGATTGAAAAGCTCGATAAAAATATCGAGAAGCGGAAGGATACTGCTGGGATTGTCCAGATTGCGGGACAGTGAGCCGATCCCACCAGCCAAATGCACAAGCGCCTCGCGTTTGATAATATCGGTTTCGTCCGCGAGATTCGGGATAATCTCTATTTTCATCACCGCAATAAAATCCGATAAAATACCGATAACCCCGGGATTTTTTCCCTTCGCCATTCGCAAAAAAGCATCGAATGCGGCCAGCCTCGTGCCGACATCGGAATCGCGCAAATAGACGAAAATCTCTTCCGGGTTGGCCTGAATGGCTCCACTAATTCTATCGATATTCATAGTCCTCCGGGGAAAAATTATCATCCGCAAAAAAACTTAACTTTTTAAACAATATGTGTTTTTTACTCGATGGGCGCAAGCTTATTGAATATCCGGCGGGAAAATCCGGTTTTTAAGTATAATCGATATGCAAAACGATTTTTCACGAAAAACAGCTTGACACTACGAGTAATATTGATATTTTATGCCATGTTTAGTTTGGTGTGCATCCCAATTCCTGTGATTCGCGCCTGTAGCTCAGTTGGATAGAGCAACGGACTTCTAATCCGTAGGCCACAGGTTCGAATCCTGTCAGGCGCGTGTTTTTTTGATGCGTTATGATTATCTTGTTCTTTTTTTCATTTTTTTTCGGGCGGGATGTCTTTGTCGGTTGTTTTTGCATCCCACAAATTGGCATCGAGACTCTCGCCCGATTCGCTATGGTGGGTGTAGCTCAGCTGGCAGAGCACTGGATTGTGGTTCCAGTCGTCGGGGGTTCAAGTCCCCTCACCCACCCTTTTTTATTGGATGTTCTTTAAGATTCTTTCGCTTCCGAGGTCACCTTGGGAGCGAAACGAGCATAAATCAAATATTAAAGTTTAAGATGCAAAATGACAATGCGAATATCAAAATGTTCGAATCCGGAAATGGTCGCTGTTTGAAGGATATTTTTACATTTTGATTTTTAATTTGTAATTTTTATATTTAATGTTTGATATTTAATATCTATTTCAGGCCCCATCGTCTAGTGGTCAGGACATCGGCTTTTCAAGCCGACGGCACGGGTTCGACTCCCGTTGGGGCTATAAATTTAGGGGGAACCGTTGTTTCAGGACATCGGTTCCCCCTTTTTTTATAGACTCGAGCATAGGGACACGGCGGCGACGTGCCCGTCGTAAAACGACGACGAGATTGAGAACGGGTTTGCCAACGTCAAACCCCTACGAAATTAAAATTATCGACACAGTGTCATTCCGTGCTTGACACGGAATCCAGAGTGCGGTGTGGCGGGGTCATTTTGCATTGCTAATTTATAATTGAGATTGCTGATTTTCTCTAAAAAGGTGGAGAAGAACTTCTAACTCCTTATTTTCTTTACAAATGGAGTAAATCAAATATCAAAGTGTAAAATGCAAAATGATATATTAAAAATCAAAAAGATGACCCGGTATTTATACTGCCTCCTATCTGCTAACTCCTTACCTCTTCGTAAGATACTGCCAGCGTAAGGTGGACAGCAATTTTTTATTTTTGATTTGTAATTTTGATATTTAATATTTGATTTTTAATATTTTTCAAACTACTATCTTCTAACTTCTATCTTCTGCATTTTCTAATATTGTGAGTTTTTCAGTGATCTCTAATTGCTAATTTTGAAATGAATTTTTCTCTATTGACAATAAAAAGCTCTCTTCGCGTATCATTTTTCCCGCGCGAGCGAGCGCCCCGGGCGTATCGACATCGATCCAGCGGGCGTTTTCCGGTATCGGAATTACGGCGAAATTTGAACTATCCATCAGAAGTTTTACGCCATCGGACAGCGATTCTTTGCCATTGCCGATAGATTCGCGTAATGCTTTGATAAATGCCGCATTACCGCGAAACAAACCGGTATCGACCGCGCTGTATTTGGCCAATTCTTTGCCAATTTCGGTCGGGGTATCGCCTTTAAACTCAACCTTGGTGGCGTCGTCGATATCGAAAACGCTCGAGATGTTCGTGTCTATCATCAGAAGGGGTTTGTTAGTATCGCAATCGATAGCCTTCCGAATAATTACGCTGTCCATAAGATGATCGCTCATTGTCAGGATGAATTTTTCAGAGCTTTTCAGAGCGTGTTCTGCGCCGAGAAATGCCGAGATGCCGTTCGGCTGTTCAAAATTCGTATTGAAGATATACTCAATATCGACATCGAGATCGAGGTTTTTATCGATGTAACGCTTTATATAATCTCTCTTATAGCCAATAACAATAATAAGATGTGCGATGCCACAATCGAGAAAACCGCGGATAATCCACTCGATTATTGGCTTTCCTGCAATTTCTGTGAGGCACTTTGGCGTGCCGCCGTGTATTTCTCTTAGTCGTGTTCCCTTTCCGGCGGCGATTATCACCGCCGGAATTTTCGATGTAAGTCTATGCGACATAAGCGTGTCCGCCTTCCTCGATAAGCCTTTCGCAGATATCGACTACGCGCTCCGAGGCACGGCCGTTGAGCGCGAAAAAAAGTTCCGATCTCAGACGCGCGGCATTCGTTATCATAGCGCTATCCGGGCTGAGGGCCTTTAATATAGCGCCTCTCAGCTCCTCCCGATGATAAACCATGGGCCAGGCTCCCTTGAAAAGTTCTGTTGGATCTATATCGAGCATCGGAATACCGCCGCGCCCGATCCGGTTGGCCATTTTAATCAGCACGCCGAATTTCCCCGCCGCCAGCATCTCGAACATCGTGCTGCTTGTCCCCGTGATTATTATGTCTGAGCCGATTAAAAATGGAACGATATCGCGCTCTTTTTCGGGGACGAGTTTCACGTGCGGGTGGCGCCTTGCCGCGCGCTCGAATATTCGGTGATGCCTGTGCGGGGCATATTTTCCGCCCCATGAAAATGGGTGCAGTTTTACCAGAAGATTCATGCCGGCTGTGGCTTCGCAGATAGATTCGCCGATAATATCGATAGCACTCGGTTTGTGGCTCGGGGCGAAAATGACTGTGGGAATATCCGGGTTAAGTTTATATTGTTCAATAAGATATTCGGCTCGCACCTTGCCGTTGAAAAGCGGATCTAGCTTTGGGTATCCAACAACGTGCACTTCGGATCGACCGATTGCGTCCGTTTCCTCCAGTCGTTTTCTTCGGAAATCCCCCTCCACCATGATTTGATAATTCACTGTGGGCCATTGCCTTAACAGCCTATATATAACACTTTTTACGCCGGTTCCGTGATTTAAAAAAACAAGGATCGCGGGGGAATAGTTTTTCGGATTGGGAATAATATCGCCCGTTAAAACAAGGTCGTATCCATCTTTGCATAAAGCTATACTATAGCCCATTTCTCTAAGTGCGTGTTCCGCACCGTGTTTTGTGCTGATAGGAAACCCGAATATACGCCTCGATTCCTTTTCGCAGGAAAATTCGACCTCGTGCCCCCTTCGCACAAATTCTTCCACAACCGGCCCGAGAGAGGGGAGGTGATATAGATGTCCGAGTCGCACGTGAATTCGCATTAGTGAACCTCCAGATACGTTTTAAGATACGTGTAAA
>DAOWNU010000424.1 GCA_030642425.1 bacterium
GACAACGTCGTGGCGCGTGACCGGCGGATTTCCCCCGGTTTGGACAAGGCCCACGCCCAGCGCGGGTATCTTGCGTTTGATATCGCCGAAACTCTCCGCCGAGAACCATACGCCTTCCCCGCGAACACCGGTGGCAGTGCCCTCTTTCGGCGCAATAATAACGGTAAAATATTTGTTGTGCGTGGCCACAAAATCTGTATAGCCGTCGAAAGAAAGCTGGGGCTTTTCCTTGCTGCCCCATTTTTCGTCCTCGTATTCCCCGCCCATCATAAAACCTATCCGGTAGTTCGCGGAAACGATTCCCTTGATATCGGGATCGGAAGGCTCCAGGCCCTTGCGCCACCACAAAACGCTTTCATCGATTCCTTTTTCAGGATCGTCTCCGCCGAATAATGTGGTGTGATCGAACGTGTAATCGTCGTAGCGGAAATGGTATCTTCTCTGGATAATCCCGCCGTCCGGCAGCATTGCGGCAAATGTTACCGCGCCTTCGGGATCGTTTTCGGAGAGTATCAGCGTGTCGATATCGGCCACGAACCTTATGCTCTCGGTCGTGATTTTCTCATTGCCGCGAAAGGCTATTATCGGGAAATTGGCTCCGGTGATCTCGGTGGGACAATAATCGAGCGAGTCGCCATTCAGATCGAGATATTCCGTGCTTTTCGCGGAGATAATATCGCCGCCGTAACTGGATAGGACAAAACTGAAATGTTTCGTCTCGATATAAACAAATTCCTCCGGAATTGTATCATGAACCGCCACGAGCGGATCGCCTATCGCAGCTGCCTCGCGGAGAGTGTCGCCGCTGGCGGCGAGTTCGGAAGTATAGGTTGTCGTGCTGTCGGCGGGCCTTCCGGCATCGACGGAGGTTTGGTCGATATTCGCGCCGCCCGATGTGTCGGCAGATGCAAGCTCTTCCGGCTGTTCGCCCGATATCCATTTTTGATAGGTGGGCATAAGTATAAGGATAGCGGCGAGAAGTATTATTCCGATAATCGTTTGCTTGTTCATTTATCTTTTTTCCTCCGGCAAAGGGACAGGATCGAAACCCCCCGGATTGAATGGGTGGCATCGGACGATCCGCTTCAAAGAAAGCCAGCCGCCTTTAAAAATCCCATACCGACTTATCGCCTCGAAAGCGTAATTGCTGCAGGTCGGGTAGAACCGGCATGACGACGGGATAATCCTGCTAATTGTCAATTGATAGAGCCTGATCGGGATTAAAAGAATCCAACTCAAAATATTTTTAGGCCTCGATATCATCGCGCGCCTTTTCAACGAGACATGCCAGCTTTTTTCGCATAGAATCGGCAAAACTCTTCGTTCGGGTCGATTTTTCGTGGATAATCACGAGCCAGTTATGGCCTTCGGGAAAAAACGCGAGATTGAGCCTTATCCATTCCGAAAGGACGCGCCTAATCCCGTTTCGGATAACTGCCCCGCCGACCTTTTTCGGCACCGAGATAGCGAATCTGCTTTCATTATCGTCGCGCCGTGCAACTTTCAAAATTATCCCCTGCCCATAATAGGCCGAAGATTTCTCCCGCATATCCTTAAAATCGGATCGCAGTTTCAGCCGTAATTCCGACGGTAAAGCCACCGTTACCGCTTGGTCTGGCCCTTCACGGGAACCGAGACGACCAGTTGATGCCTGCCCTTTTTCCGTCTTCTGGAAAGGATCGCCCGCCCGGACGACGAACTCATCCTCGCCCTGAAACCGTGCTTCCGGAGCCTTTTCTGGTTACGTGTTTTCCTGATTCGCATTATTTAGTCCTTTCAATTATTCTCGTTCTGCAAATTGCAACTCGCTATATTATGATATGCAGCATGATATGTCAAGATAAATCGGCCACTTTTTCGCGCTTTATCGCGGACCGGTTGAAAACAAACTTCTTTCGTGTGGATTATGTCGCGTTTGCCGGAAGTTTTCCCCTGAAAAGAAGCGACCACAATAAAAACCATATCGCGATAGCGGAACAGCTAATCAGAAAAACCAGCCAGGAGCCGTGAACTATCGCCAGAGGTATCGCTATCGAAGTCCATAGGCCGCCGCCCATAAACGGCTCGTGGAGCAGTTGTTTCGAGGCGAACGCGTCGCAGGCCGGTGATTCGTAGTCCGGGTCCACCACGCGAAGCAGCAGCAGCCCGGTGGCCGTGACCCCCATGGACTGGCCCAGTTCGGCGATGGATCGCTCGAACCAGGCGTTCGGCAGCATCCTCCGTGCCAGCACCATGAGGCAGAAGACGTTCCAAAGGATCCCGCCCGCGACGATGATCGCGAACGGCGCCAGCCCGGCGTACAGGGCCTCGACGCGGATGGTGGCGATGGCGGCGACCACCAGGAAGTCCAGGGCGGTGTTCTGGATCCGCCTGATCAGGCCCAGGTCGATC
>DAOWNU010000155.1 GCA_030642425.1 bacterium
AGTGGTCTACAAACGCCTTTCGGAGGAAGAACGATGACAACATTATCTGTGGTGATCCCCGCTCTTAACGAAGAGCAGGGGATCGAGGAGATATCTCGTAGGGTTCTATCAGTAAGGGAGAGTCTACGGGCATGGGAATAAACGATTCCAAGCTCCTGCGCGATGTTGAAAGGCGGGAGCTTTTTGATTATATTCTCGCGAAGGCGCTGGCGGTGGGTGTTTCGTGCGTATCCCCCACCGAGATCGACCGGATAAACATACTGGAGGCCTCGATGCTTGCTATGTCGAAAGCGGTTTCGGACCTCGATATCGAGCCGAATATGATACTTATCGACGGCAACCGGAAATCGCCCTATACTGCATTGCCCCAGAAAACCTGCGTTGGCGGCGATAGGACTCACCTTGCGATAGCGGCTTCGAGTATTGTGGCGAAAGTTATCAGGGATTCTCTGATGGTCTATTTTGACGGCGTCTATTCGGGCTACGGTTTTGCGCACAACATGGGCTACCCGACGTTCGAGCACCGCGAGGCCTTGAAAACACTCGGCCCCTGCCCGATACACAGGAGAAAATTTCGCGGCGTAATCAGCGAAAGCGCACAGATGACCCTATTTCCGGCAGATAATGAGGGCTGATTTTAAAACAGCAGTGGAGAAAATATTGATAAATCCGGTTCATTGAAGCGATAAATCCAGATATTAAAGCTCAAATGTCAAGTGCAAAAAATACAATGTTATTTCGAGGCCGAATGCATTCCGAACTTCCCGAAACACCTTCGGAACTTCCCGAAATCGGTCAGGGACATCCCGAAATGCCTTCGGAACTTTCCGAAATCGGCTCAGAGCTTCCCGAAATGCCTTCGGAACTTTCCGAAATCGGCTCAGAACTTCCCGAAATGCCTTCGGAACTTCCCGAAAACGGCTCAGAGCTTCCCGAAATGCCTTCGGAACTTCCCGAATCGACTCAGAACTTCCCGAAATACCTTCGGAACTTCCCGAAATCGGCTCAGAACTTCCCGAAAACGATTCGGGAATCCAGAGGGGCGGCGCGGTGGGGCCCTTTTACCTATTACCTTTTACCTAATACCTTCTCATGAAAACCCTCTCTAAATACGTCCTGCGAGAGCACATAACGCCGCTTTTTGGCGGAATCGTTATTATCATGTTCGTTATGGTGATGGATTTCATCCTCGATATGCTCAACCTTGTGATCTCGAAAGGCGTTGCCCCGCTTATCGTTCTAAAACTTTTCACACTGAATTTCGCGTGGATGCTCGCTCTCGCGGTGCCGATGGCCTGTCTTATCGCGGGGCTGATGGCGTTCGGCAGGCTGGCCGAGGACGGCGAGATAATCGCGGCACGGAGTTCCGGCATTTCGCTTTTCCGGCTGATGTTTTTGCCTTTGATTGCGGCCGCACTGCTCTCCGGCGGGATGATTTATTTCACCGATGTGATCCTGCCGGAATCGAATTATCAGGCGAAGCTGCTTCTCGGCGATATCAAGCGAAAAAAGCCCGCGCTCGCAATCAAAGAGCGCGTATTTATCGACGATTTCCCCGGCGTGGGTCTGTATATCGAAAAGGTCGATGCCAGAACCAACGAGCTTAGGGGAATCACTATCTACGACAACCAAAATCGCAAAGTACCCCGGATCATTCAGGCCGAATATGGGAAAATATCCTTTTCGGAGGCCACCGACGCGCTCACTCTCGAGCTTCACGACGGCGAGATACACGAGATCGACGAGAACGACCAGAGCAAATTCACGCGCGTGGATTTTGATATCCAGACTATCCGGTTCGGCGACCTCGGCCAAAAGCTCGTGCGCAGAGGAAGTGTGCATCGCGGCGACCGCGAATTGACCTCCGCCGACATGCGGTTCCGGCTCGCCCAGAAAGACTCCGCGCTCGACAGATCGCACAGGGCGATAATCGATTTGTCCGACAAGGCTTGCCGCGCGGCGTTTATCCCCGGCGGACGCGATACACCCTCCGATTCCCTTTCAATATATAATAGCATACGGCGGCGGATCAGGGCGACGAACCAGTCGATTAGCAGCCAAATGAACGCTATAAAGGCGCACAAACGCTACATCCGAAAATACAATGTAGAAATTCACAAGAAAATTACGCTCCCGCTCGCGTGCCTTTTCTTGTTCTTTGTCGGCGCGCCGGTTGGGGTTTATTCCAGAAAAGGGGGCATGGGCATTGCGATAGGGCTGGGGCTTGCGTTTTTTGTGATGTATTGGGCTTTTTTGATAGGGGGCGAGGAACTTGCCGACCGGGGCTATATGGCCCCTTGGCTGGCGATGTGGCTGCCGAATTTTATCATGGTTGCGATAGGCTCGATTGTCCTCTATAGAACGACGTGGTCAAGCCGTTTCCGGGGTTTCAGTTTCATTGCGAAGACTATCAAGTGGCTTTATCGGAAGATGGGCAAATGATTTTTCGGTAGCAACTGATCTACCGTCTATGTGGTTCTTTTTAACTTTTTCCAGATTTTTGCGACAAATTTCCAAAACCCGGCAAACCCGCTCCAGTCCTTGTCCAGACGTTTCCAGAACTTGTCCAGACGTTTCCAGAACTTGTCCAGACGTTTCCAGAACTTGTCCAGAAGCTTCCAGAACTTGTCCAGAAGCTTCCAGAACTCGTCCAGAAGCTTCCAGAACTCGTCCGGTAGCGTCCAGAACTTGTCCGGTAGCTTCCAGAACTTGTCCCGTAGCATCCAGAACCCGTCCGGTGCATTCCAGAACTTTAAGGGCTGCGTCCAGAATATCAAAAACCACATCCAACACGTATTAAAATGTATGAAATGGTATTATTAGACATTAAACATTCATTAGGATTTAGAGCTTAGAAATTCAAATTAATAAGGAAAGAAGAACGATTATGAAATTGCGAATAGCTGTATTTTGTTTGATCGTTATTGCAGGCTCCTGCGCGGCACAGGTTTCCGGCGAGATTATCGAGGAGAACCTGAACGCGCATCGCTACGGCTACTCCGTGGTCAAGCTGTGGGGGTCGCATTACGATATGGGCTACGCTTTCGGCAACCTTTACGCCGAAGATATTTATTACGGGATTCTCGAGGGCAGGGAGCTTGTCGATTCGTGGGGATATTCGTGGGCTATGTTGATATTGATGATAAATTCGACCTATATCGAAAAACCGGACTGTATTGCCGACGAGTTTTCGGGCATCGCCGACGGTGTCAACGACAGCATCCCGGCGGCGGGCCTGACCGCAAACGATATCAAGGCGATGAACCTGTTCGGCGACGTTTCCTATCTTTGCCGCGCGGTATCGTCGTGGGGAAACACTGTCGCGCTCGGCGATTTTTCGACAATCTCGACACGTCGGCTAGATTACTTCGACACCGGCCTCGAAGCCCAGAAGCATCATGTTATTGCGATTTTCGATCCGGACGACGGCTCCCCGAGATGGATAAATTTTGCGTGGCCGGGTTATGTAACGTGTATCACCGGCCTGAACGAGTTCGGAACAACCGCTTCGTTGCACGATTATTCGGGCGCCGGCGCCACACCTTCTGGCGCGCTGCCACGGGTTATGGCCAGCCGTTACGCCTTGACAATGGTTTCCGACTCGGCAATCTCGACACATCTCGACACGGTTTTCGCCGAATTGAACCGTTATCCCTGCGCCACGCCCGGGTTTCTCAATTATTATGTTCCCGACGGTTACGGTGGCGTTATCAAACATAACCGCGCCGACGGCTATTACGCAGTGCGCCGTCCGCATCCCGATTGCTACAGTGGGGACGCGATTTACACGAACAACACCGATATCACCGGCGAGTTCATCGGAGACCCGTGGACATCTTACTACATGACTTTTGCCGGAAGCGGCGGAATCGATATGGAAGGCCAGTGGAGCGCGTCGGGGTCGAGCTTCCACCGGATGACCGTGGGCGTCCGCGGACGCAACGATATGCTTATCTGGTTCGACGGCTATCTTCCCGGCGGAATCACCCCGCGTGTTGAATTTGAATGGAGCGAGGTCTATTTGTCCGTCGCCGAGTCGTGCGCACCGATGCCGGAGGATTTTCACATCGAGGCATATCCGAATCCGTTCAATTCGGCGGTGAGGATTTCCTTCTGTCAGGCAGAGACGCCTGACCTACCGGTAGGACAGGCCTCTGCGTCTGTTATTGAGATATTCGACATCGGCGGGCGGATAATAGCACAAATCCCCCTTAACAAGTGGGGTACCGAGCGTAGCGAGGCGGGGGGTGTTATTGTCTGGCAACCGGACGAATCGGTCGGCTCGGGTGTTTATCTTATCCGGGCTGAAAAAGGCGGTCGAACCTATTGCAAACCTGTGGTCTATATCAAATAGCCGCTGTTCTATTATGGCGCGGAGCGCCGAAAAAAAACGCTCCACACGCAGAGCGTGGGAGCGAGAGGTAAAGCATAATTATGCAAGAGAAAAAAATAAAAAAGTTAAGATTTTCCTTAATTATGTTGTTTCTTGGTGCCATTTCCCTGAGCGCCGGTGACGTAGTATTGGCCAGGATTAGGCCTTTTATGGAGGAATTCGCGACTTTAGAAATATCGCTCGGGCGTGATGGTCATCGGGTTTTCGGCTTTGGCGTAGTAGATACCTTTGTGAACCCCGAAGGTTTCGACGCGTATTGGATATTACCCGAAAATTCGTCGCTTTCCGACAGCAACATCGCGCAGTTAGAGCACTTCGTTAAGACCGGCGGTCACCTAATAATAATCCTCGATAATGGGGGCGATGTGATCGAAGTCGTTAATAGGATATTCCGCTATGAAGTTTGGTTCGAAGAACTCGGCAGGCCGGAAGCCTACAATGAATACGTTTATGATTCTGTGCCGGATACGTTTGTTTCCTATTTTGGCTTTGAGTCTTCCTCCTTTATTCTGAATTTCGATTCCACCTGGGAAAGAGGCGAAGGGATAGATACCTTAATTACGGTGGTTGGCGTTTCCGTTGGTGTCGAAACCGACGGTTGTTCACGCGCAGTAGGCTGGGGCGGCAGAGACTGCTACGGCCACCCCTATTCTGCAGATACCGCCGTATATGATTCCTTTGCAGTCCAAATCCTCGCGGGTTTCTGGCATAGGGGCGAAATTACGGTCGTAGCAGATATGAACCTGTTTTCTACTTACCCCCACGGCGAAACCGATATAATATCCCTTTTCGATAATTTACGGTTTGCGCGTCAGCTTTTTGCCTGCAACGAACGCGCCGACAGCTTGTGGCTTTCACAGACCGTAAATACTATTCGAGGCAGACTGATAGGCGATTTTACACCTTTCGAAGCGGATTCGAGCCAATGGAGATATAGGTTTTTAACCTCCGGTTCGGTGCATAACTACCGCGGCTGGGAACTTGCGGCATATTACGACTCACCGGATAAAATAGTAGCATATTATCCCTCGCTGGGTAGCCCTATCGCCGACTCGGCGGAGGTTTGTATTAACTTCCTCCCCGATCACGACGGCGAGACGGTTCTCTGGGATTTCCCCGTATGCGATACCTTCTGGTTCGACTACGACGGAATTAGCGAGGTGCCGTTA
>DAOWNU010000061.1 GCA_030642425.1 bacterium
ACCGGTCCGATATTAGATTGGAATACGAGATTGTTTCTCATGTCGAAAATCAACAGTTCGGCGCCGCCGGAGAACATCTCGGGATAATCGAACACCGCAAAATCGTTGATGTCGTCGCCGTTGGGAGTGAACGGGTTCGGATACAGGTTGCACGAAATTTCCGGCTCCATCACGAAACACCAGTCGAACTGGCTGCGGTTCGGGTCGCAAAGATCGGGATTGTCGCCCGCGAAAGCGGTGATACAAATAGTGTCGCCCGCCGTGAATTCGACGCCCTCCGCCGCCGGGTTGAAACTCAATATATCGCCGTCCCAGCCGAGGCCAGCGTTCCCGGTGTCGTAGCTTCTGCCGTCGATATCCATCGCAAGTTCGCTCTCGAGGACCCCCGCAAGATTGTCGTCGATAGAGATCGAAATTATCGCCTGAGCGTTGCGGATCATAGTCCACTCCGGCGGGACGTTGTGCGAGTGAGTCGGGGCCTCGAGATCGACGAGGAACGAGTATTCGAGCGTGTCCCACATCGGGTTGCCGAGGCTATCTTCGGCGAGTGTCAGCAGCACCGTAACGACCTGCTCGTTCGTCCAGAACGGCGCGCCGGGGTCGAAAGTCAGTTCGCCCGCGACGGGATCGTAACTCAGCCGCGGATCGGGCCAGCTAATAGTCTGCCCGGCTATCCGAAGAATCATCGGCGCCGGATCGACGCCGTCGGGATCGGTGAGGCTGATAATTATCTCCTGATCTATGCAGGCCGTGATCTCGCCGGGCTGCGGCGTGATATAGGCCGCGACCGGGCCGCCGAGAATCGGGCAGATACTGTCCGCGCTCGAGACGCTGCGGTCGCCGACGTTCTGGAAATCGAAGTCCGCATCGACCGCGGTAATCCGGTAGGTCACGACAACCGGGCTGATAAAGCTCCCGATCGGCGCGACAGTCCGCCAGAGCCAGCTGCCGTCCGCGGGATCGTAAGTCGTTGTAATAGAGTCCATTGCGACCGGGCCATTAAAGCTAATATCAACCTCGCCGTCCGTATCCCAAATAAGCTCGGCGGAATAGACCCCGCTTGGATCGACAATACGCGCCTCGAGATAGACATTATTCTGCGTGCTCTCGTAGGCCGGTCCGAAACCGAATATCTCCGGGCCGAGCGTGTCGTCGTCGAGGACAGTGAAGCTCCAGATAGTCTCCGAGCCGTTCGGGTCGCAGTAGTCCGGCTCGCTGTCGAAAGCGCGCGCGGTGATTGTAACGGTCGTGTATTCAGGGAAATATATCCCCGGCACGAGCGTGTCCTCCGGCGGGGAATAGCTTATTCCGAACGCCGATTCGTCGATTGCCGAGGGGTCGAGCGAGAACGTGGGAGAAATCCAATCGACGCCAGGGTCGGAAACGCGCGCCGTAATCGTGCCGCCGGTCGCGCGATAGACGCCGTCGATAACGAATTCGAGGCTGTCCTGATCGACACCGAGAATGGCGTCGGAGACATCGACAGAAATAGGCTCCTGCCAGTCGAGCGAAAAATATCCGCCCGCAGGCGCGAAAGCGCCGTAATCCGGCGGGGTCAGGTCGATAGTGAAAGTCCACGCTATCGGCGCGAACTCGAGCTCATTGCCGAGAACGTCGCTGGCGGAGAGCAGTCTCACGCCGATCGGGCCGTCGCTCCAGACCGTGTCCGGCGTGAATGTCAGGGTTGGCTCGGCCCAGTTCAGCTTCGGGTCGGTCGGGTCGAAAAGGACGCCGTCGATCTCGAGTTCGATAGTCGAAGCATCGACGCCGTTCGAGTCCTCGATTGTCATTATTATCGGCTGGAGGTCGCACGCGCTGATCGTGCCGTCGAGCGGCTCGATTATTGTCGCTATCGGGCCGCCGGTGGCGATTGCGAAGCTCCAGCAGTGAAGCGAATCGTTGGGCGGGCAGTAATCCGGGTCGTCGCAGGCGTGGACACAGACCTCGACTATCGTCCCGCCGGGGAACCAGAGTCCCGCCGCCGAGGACGAGAACTCCCAGAGTTCGCCGTCCCACGAGACCGGAATATCGGCCAAATCGAAATATAGCGTGTCGTTTATTGTCATCCAAAGGCAGCTGTCCGCAAGTCCGGCGAGCGTGTCCGAGATGTGCACAGAAATATCCGGCGCCGGGTCGTCGATTATCGCGCCGTCGGCGGGAATTTCGCCCCAGAATATCGGCGGATCGAGGTCCATCGTGAACCACCAGTCCAGCGGGTTGTCGAGCTCGTTGCCGAGCATATCGTCCGCGGAGACAAGCTCGACATACACCGGGCCGCTCGGCCAGACCGAGAGCGGCGTCCATGTCAAAGTCGGTTCGCTCCAGTCGAGTTCGGCGCCGCCGACAAAATAGGAAAGCCCGTTCACGACAAGCTCGATTGTCGAGCCGTTCACGCCGTTCGGGTCGATGATTGTAACGATTATTTGCTGCAGGCTGCACGCGCTGAACGTGCCTTCGAGCGGCTCGATTATTGTCGCTATCGGCCCGCCGCTGGAGATTATCAGCCACCAGCAGTAGGTCGTGTCGTTGGCCGCGCAGTAGCCCGCGGTGTCCGGGAGGTCGGCGATATCGAGGCAGAGCCAGATGCTGTCGCCGCCGGAGAAGCTCGCCGGGACGCTGTCCGGGTCGAAATGAAGGTCGTCGCCGAGCCAGTAGAGCGCGGGATCGGTCGGCGTGAAGCTCCCGAATCCGGGGACGTTCAGAGAAGCGCTGTTGTAGTCCGGGCCAGCGGGAACATCGACGAGCGAGATCGTTACGAGCGGGCTTGTGTCATCAACCGGAACGCCGCCGGGGGGAACGATACCGGTGATTATCGGCGGCTCGTAATCCACCACAAAGCTCCACGAGACGGTCGCCGAGAGCGGGTTGCCGAGAAGATCGGAGGCCGAAACGAGTGTAACATTTACTGTTGCGCCGTGGACGAACGCGCCCGCGCCACCGTCGAAAGTGAGTGTCGGTTCCGACCAGCTTAGTTCGACGTCGCCGACAGTGTAGTCTGTCCCATCGACACGCAGCACGATAGTCGTGTCGTCCACGCCGTTCGAGTCGATTATCGTCATTACGATCTCCTGCGGATCGCAGCTCGTGATTATGCCGTCGGTCGGAGTTACGATAGTCCCGACCGGGCCGCCGGACTCGATACTGAAATCCCAGCAGCTGTCGAGAACGTTCGGGCCGCAATAGTCGGGGGAGTCCTCCGCGGTTACGCAGATTGTGACAACATCGCCGCCGGTAACGGCAATAAAATCGCACAGGTCGAAACTGAAATTGCCGCCGACCCATGTTACGCGCGTATCGCCCGGCCCGACATGGATCGTGCCCATAATCCCGACATCGATAGAGCCTTCGTCGAGGCCGCTGCCGAAATCGGCAAGATCGAACGAAATCGTGGGACAGATAGTGGAAACGACCGTGCCGGGGGATGGCGAAATCGCGCCGACCACGGGCGGCGAATAATCCAGCGTGAACGACCATACTACCGTGTCTTCCAACGGATTACCATAAGCGTCGTCCGCCGCGAGGAGGCTGCAGGTAACGATTTCGCCGTCGGAAAAAAGGCCGGGCGAAGAGTTGAAAAGCAGGTCTGGCTCGGTGAATGAAAGCTCCGGATCGGCGGTCGTGAAATGAACGCCGTTGACCGAGAAAACTATCGAAGATGCCACGACGCCGTTGAGGTCGGCGACGGTCATCAGAATATCCTGCGGATCGCAGGCGGAAAAAGTCCACGGCAGTGGCTCGATTATCGTCCCAACAGGCCCGCCGGTAGGAACGTTGAATGTCCAGCAGGTATCGAGCACATTGGGCGGGCAAAGGTCGGGATCGTCCCATGCACGCACACAAACCCTTACGCTGTCGCCGCCGACAAGTGTGAACGGAATGGCGGAAACATCCGCTTCATAAAAACCCGCTCCCCCACTCGTATCATAGGAAAAAGCGGGCAAAGTAAGGTCGAACCAAGTGGTGCCAGCGCCGGCGGGAAGATAATCGATACTGAACAAAGTGCTGTCGAACGCAACTCCGGCGGGAATATCGTCGAGCGTCCATGTTAGTGTCGGCGTGAGCGTGCCTATCGGCCCGACCGGACTTATAGCAGAAATTTCCGGCGGTTCGATATCGATAAAATAGACCCATGAATGGCCGGAACCCATAAGCGGATTGCCCAGGCTGTCCTCGGCGGCGATAAGCTCGATATTCACAACCGCGTCGTGCGCCCAGAGCGTGTCCGGCAGGAAACATAAAGTATCGTCGGAGTATGATATCTGCGGGTCTATGACGCCATAATCCACGCCGTTAACCCGGAGCACGATGGTGGATTCCATAACACCGTGGGATATAGGCGTGTCATACAGGGGAAGGCAGAAGCCCTGATCGTCGCAGGCGGAGACGAGGCTGTCTATCGGAATGCCCGATGCGGCATCGAAAGGCGCTTCCGCGACCGGCCCCTCTAAATCGACATAGACTTCCCAGCAAACTTCCAGCGTATTTGGAGCGCAATAATCAGGGGAATCGTAGGCGCCCACACAGAGGTGGAAAGTGTCGTTATGGCTCGCGGTTATCATTGTCAAAGAGCTGTCCAGATAGAGCGACATCCCAATCCCAAGACTGTCCCACGTAAATATCAGAGCCGGATGGCCCAGCGTGAATATTGTTCCATTCACCGAAAAATAGACGCTGCCGGTATCGAGACCGGAGAGCGAATCTGCGATCCAAACTGCGAAACCGGGCGAGGGAATTGTGATTATTGTGTCGCCGGGAGGATAGAATCCCCAGGCCACGGGATCGGATAGATCGACATAAAACTCCCCGCTTGGAAGAAGAACCGTAACCGTGCCAAGCTCGTCCGCGAGGGAGTCCAAACTCCAGACGATAGTATCACCGTCTTCCCACCAAGGGGAAGGCTCGAAAACGAGAACGGTGTCGTCCTCCTCCAGCCATAGCTCGGCATCGGTGATATCGAACGTCCAACCATTGACCGTCAGCCTGATCGACATCGTATCCACGCTGACGTCGTCGTTGACGATTATGCGAATAAGCTGGGGATCACACGCCGTCCATGCCCCGTCGAAAGGCTCGATAAGATAAGCCCAGGGCGGGTCGCACGGGACAACCGAATACTCCCAGATGTCGCTCGTGTCGGAGCCGCAATGGTTACTTGCGATAACGAACCATTGCACATACTCGGTGCAATCGCCTATCGTATCGAAGAAGGTTTCCGTGAGGTCGCCGGCCACGAGGATGCCGTTCATATAAACGTCGTAGGTGATAACCGGAGCGCCGGAGGCCGAGTCCCAATCGAGCGTGAGCGGGCCGGGGATGAGATCGAATATGCCGTCGGGGGGCGAAATCAGAACGAGTCCCGACGGGGGAAGATCGATGCTAACAGTAACAGTATCGTAACCCTCGCATCCCCAGCCATCGACAACTGTCAGGCTGTATGTGGTTGTGGACTCCGGGGAAGCCATGGGATTCGAGCCGTTGGGATCGCTAAGACCCTCCACCGGTTCCCAGTAATACTCATAAAAGCCGTCGCCGCCGAGAGCGGTTGGCGCGCCGCCCAGCATCACGCTGTCGCCAATGCAAATCGTGTCGTCGATACCGGCATCGACAATAAGCTCCGGGTCGATATAGACCGTGG
This sequence comes from bacterium, assembly GCA_030642425.1. GTDB lineage: Bacteria > UBP14 > UBA6098 > UBA6098 > UBA6098 > DAOWNU01. The sequence continues at coordinate 5,636 of DAOWNU010000061.1, forward strand.
CGTCGTCGAAACCAAGACATCCGGCAAGCGGCGAGGTTACAGTTATAACATAGGTCTGTGTCGATGTCGGCGATACGGTTATCTCCCTCGTCGTTTCGCCGCCGGGAGACCAATTATATGTATAGCTGGGGCCGTCGGGCGTGATTTCGGGGGTCAACGTTACCCATTCTCCCTCACAGATCGTCGTATCTCTTATAATGACTATAGGCGTCGGATCCACAGTAATCGTAACGTATGCTGTATCTATACAATCGACGCCGTCCGTGACAGCGATGCCGTAAGTTATCGTGCTCTCCGGACACGAAATTGGATTTGGGGATGTCGGATCCGACAGAAAATCCGCGGGGAACCACGAATATGTCCAGAAATGATCGGGGATCTCGGATGTATCGAGCACCGCGCTGAGGGAGGTGCAATCGCCGGAACACAAGAGCGGATATTCGGCGTAAGCGGTTACGCTAAAATCGATAGGACTCGGTATATCGATACAATAATGCTCGGTTTCCGGCCCGCCGCCGGTCCATGTAACAGTGATATCGTAGCATTGAGTGGTTCCATAAGCGGAGGGCGGTATATTTACTGTCCAGCTTGCGATTCCGCCGCCGCCGCTGCCGGCGATAGAGCCGAGATTCTGCGGATTGGCGCCGGTGGCTACTGTCAACGGCGTTCCGGTAAGGTCCAGAGTTACCTGAACATTGTGGGCGGTTGTCAGGCCGAAATTCGTAATAATGGCGTCGAATGGCGCCGGATTGGGGGTTATTCCGGTGCAACCGGCATCGGGATCGGGGGGGCCGTGCAAGATATTCATCCCGATACTCTCTATCTCGCCTATGCCGTAATATGTGCAAAAATATGCCGTGTCGCCCGGGCTGACATTTATCTGATACCATTTGATCATCGAAGCCGTGTCGCCGCCGAAACCGCCGCCGGTGTCCGCTATCCATTGGGCGTCGTCCCAGCCGTTTGTATAAGAACTTCCCCAGTTGCCATACCAGAAAACGTCGGGCATAACCGCCTCGAAACCCATTAGAATGCCCAGAGCCTCGATTCCCCATGTTATCGGAGGCGACCCACTCTCGAAAGCCCGCCATGTCGGCGGGATCGACGGGGCAAAATGGATCGAGGCGGTTCCCGTATATCCGAAAGCCGTTGCGATATTGGCGCCGTCGCTGTGATTCAACTTCGTGTCATAATATACCGCACAGCCGACATCGTGGCTGGAATAGTCGATGGGAATAATCAAGTTTGTTCTTTGAACCTGTTCGATCTCTCCGGCCGCCGCTCCGAGGCTGACACACTCGAGTATCTGGACAACTTTGCAGCCGTGAAGATTATTCCAGATAGTATAGACCTCATTGCCGAGGATATACATGCTGTCTGCAGCGGGTGCGAGAACAGTGCCGGGGCCGGTTCTATAGGTTTTCTGGGGTGTATGACTGTCGATCTTGTATATAGTCCAGTCCCAGGGGGTGCTTGGGTAGTAGTAGGTCAGGTTCATCCACGAACCGCCGCCGGAGGGACGGCAGCCCTCGGAATAGACACCGGTCCCTGAGCCTTCGCTCATGTTGAAATCGACATAGCCGTTGTCGAGTGAGAGCACCATCGGGGCCATCGGCCGCTCCAGCGGCGCGGCAGATTCGCCGTAAAACGAGGCCAATCCGGCCTTCCACTCGTCGTAGGCCTCCAGGTCGGATTCGGCATCGGGCATAACGGAAAAATAAGCCTCTTCGGCGGTCTCGACGGGAATCAATGCGGGCTTGTCGGTAAGACTTTCCGCGAGAAGACCGCCCGATAAAAATATAAATAATAACAAGATACAAAACCTGCGCGAATTTCTCATTCTTATACTCCTGAAGATATTCTTGGGTATGAACAAACTCTATCAATTTAGTATAGGCATGAATAAAGCATATTCAACTAATTTATATTGGATTTTAGGGCAATGTCGTTTGATAATACGTTTTCCGTTGTTGTTTATAACAATTACTCGAAATTGTTTTTCTCCCAACCGGTGAGTGCTTTATTATTGCTAATTGATTCAATCAGCAGATTATCGCGTATTCCGCTTTACCCGGAATCGGGGGCGAAATTTTTGTTCCACTTTTTCAGAACTTCCGATACATATTCCGAAATATTATCGACTACCGCGCCCGCGTATTTTTGCGCCTCGTTCGGGTCGAAACGCGGCAGCCCTTGGCCCTCCTCGTAGAGAAGCAGTGTGCCGCCATTGGGATAGGGATATGCGCCCGGCCGCACGAGATATGCGTTTTCCGGGTCGAACATCTCCTTTTTCACAAGTTCCGGGTCGGAGGCCATGACCATGTATGTTTCGTCGATACCGGCATGTCCGCCCGTCTCGCCGAGCACGCGCTTTGTGACCGGCTCGCAGAATTCCCACCAATGAATAACGATGCTCATCCCGCCGGTTATCCGCCACAGTTCTCTCGCGACGGATTCCAATTCCTTGTTATTGCCGCCGTGGCCATTGAGAATGAGCAGCCAATCGAACCCGGACTCGATAAGCGAGCTTGCAACATCGAAAACGAACGCCTCGAATACCTCCGGCGTAACCGCGAGCGAGCCCGGATATGGCAGGAGCGTCCTCGTTATGCCGTAGCTGATTGTCGGCGCAATTAAAAGGTCGAGCCTTTCCGCGAGATGTTCGGCGATATATTCCGGAATCGTATTATCCGTGCCGAGATTCGTGCAGCCGTGGGCCTCTATCGTCCCCACGGGAAGGATTGCGCCCCGGTTACTTTTCAGGAGTTCCGAGAAATCTCTCCAGTTCAGCGCGTCGAGATGTCTTTGCATCATAATTCTCCTTTGTGTGCGATAAATGCCTTCTTCAAAATTCGTAATTCAAGTAATTCGGTCTGAAGAATATCAAATATCAAACATCAAATATAAAAATTACAAATCAAAAATCAAAATTATCTTCGCCCCGATTATAAAAATATGACGAGGGCTTTTTAATTTTTAATATGTCATTTTGCATTTTAAACTTTGATATTTAATTTTTCCTATCCCAACCCA
>DAOWNU010000361.1 GCA_030642425.1 bacterium
ATCAATCTGCACGCGGACGGCGGGTCATGTATGAGCCCCGGCCCCTGGAACGATGCGGATACTTTCTCGATAGGATTCACGCAGACAGTCCACGAGAGCCATCATAACTATGGGGTTATGTGCTTCGGCGATTGGGGCTTCGAGATAACTATTAAGGACATGTCGGGCACTCTGATGTATTGCCGCTATGTAGATCACGGTATGCATATAAGCATCGACACAACATACGGCAGTCTCGAGCTTCCTCCCGGAACCTATATTATTAATGTATCCACAATTACCGGAACGGATACGTATGTAACCTTAACCTATACGCCCGGCGGCGGCGGAGTTGTAGCGAGCGATCTGGTGGTTTATCATAATGGCAATCTATATCCTGTCAGCGATGCCAATCCGGGCGAGACCTATTCCCACGTCGTCGATCTTGTCAGAGGTGGCAATGTAATTAGAATACTGATTATCGGAAATTTCGATCCCGCCGCTCAGATCGATATTGCCAATATCTTCGGGGTTTCCGACCCGATAGAGCTTGTCTGTAATACCGACGAAATAGCTATCCGCGCCGTTCTAAGCTGGCAGATCGATAATTCCGACGTCGATCTTCATCTGATCGCCCCCGGCGGCAACTATTTTTCCTTAACGGACTGCTATTTTGGGAATAGAAATCCAGACTGGGGCGATAGCGCCGGGACCCTCGACAATCCGATGCTCGATCATGACAACACTTCCGGATACGGCCCCGAAACAATAGTTCTTCCTCTTCCGGCAAACGGTCTCTACACGGTTCTTATTCATTATTATTCCGACCACGGCGGCGGGAATGCGCCGTCGAACGTCGTTGTCACGCTCAACGAAAGCACGCAACGCAGCTATGCCAGAACTTTAACCAATGCGCAAATATGGATCGTAACCGGTATTAATGTCAGTGGCGGGGAGGCATACTTCGCTTCGCCGCCGGATTCCTCCTCGCTTATGGGAAGCGCGGCGGTATTTTACGGGGATTACCCCACAAAGGACTATAGCTCGACCGAAGAATAGTTCGCTGCGAAAAGTAATTTCAAACCGCTGTTATCCTGCATCCCGGGATAACGGCGGTCAACAATATTTAACAATGCTGAATGGAAAGGTTCAAAGGTAGTATTATGAAAGAAATATCATCGAGTCTCGAAGATTATTTAGAAGCAATATATAATCTCACGCGGCATAATAAGCTCGCGAGAATGAGTGATATTGCCATCGCTCTCGGAGTCTCGCGCCCTTCGGTAACACAGATTGTCCGAAAACTTGTTACCATGGGTCTTGTGGAACACGAACTGTATTCGGACGCTGTCCTGACCAAAAAGGGTCGTAAGATCGCAAAATCGATAGCACTGCGCCACGAACTGTTTCACGAGTTCCTGTCGAAAATTCTCGGAACGCCCGACGATACTGCTCAGGAAGAGGCCTGTAAGCTCGAACACGCGATAGGCCCCGGAACAACGGCAAGGCTGACCGCGTTCGTCGAATTCGTCGATGCCGCAAAGCGGCCGCCCGAATGGCTCCACCTGTTCCAGAAATATCTCGAAGACGGCAGCATTTCCGATGTCTGCCGGTCCTGTCAGGAAATCCGCATGTTGGATGAAAGCAAAACCTGATAGTCCGTTATGGGGATTTTATACGGGAGACACATTCTTCTCGGCGTGACCGCTTCGGTCGCGGCCTACAAATCGTGCGAATTGGCCAGAATGCTTATCAAGGCGGGCGCCGTTGTGCGCGTTGTTATGACCGAACACGCCGCAGAATTAGTTCGCCCCCTGCTTTTTGAGACCCTCACGGGTAACAAAGTATTTATGGAAATGTTCCCGGAGATGCGCGATGATCCGATGGAACATATCGGCCTTGCGGATTGGGCCGATTTGTTTCTTATTGCGCCGGCCACCGCGAATTTCATCGGCAAAGCGGCCTCCGGGGTCGCGGACGACCTCATATCCACAACATTCCTGACCGTCGATTCCCCCGTGATAATCGCCCCGGCGATGAACTCGCGCATGTGGCAGGACCCCTCTGTGCAAGCGAATATTGAATTGCTGCAGGAACGCGGCGTCGGGATAATCGGCCCCGGAACGGGCGAACTGGCATGTGGCACGTCCGGCGAGGGCAGGCTGGCAAATCTGGATACGATTTTCGATGCCGTAGTCGGGATATTGAACAAACCCGGCCCGCTATCCGGGCGAAAGATACTGATCAGTGCAGGCCCCACGCGCGAATTTATCGACGAAGTGCGTTTTATCTCCAACCCATCGACCGGCAGGATGGGCTTTATGCTCGCCGGGATAGCGTCGTCGTGGGGCGCAGAAGTTGTTCTCGTTCACGGCCCCACTCATATCGAACCGCCGGGATTCGTGCGGAGCATCGAGGTGATTTCTGCGGAAGAAATGGCCACGGCAGTGCTGAATAACGCTCCCGATGCGGATATTATTATCATGGCCGCCGCCGTATCCGATTGGACTCTTCCCCGTATCGACGGCAAAATAAAGAAAAAAGGACGCGATTTCCAAAAGCTCGAACTTAGGCCAACGAAGGATATTCTCGCGGAGCTTGGAAAGCAAAAGGGAACTAAGATTCTCGTAGGTTTTGCGGTCGAGACCGAAAATATGATCGAAAACGCGCGCGAAAAAATGAACCGCAAGAACCTCGATATGATATTCGTCAATAATCCTCGTGAAGCCGGAACAACATTCGGTGCGGCCACAAATGCCGGATATTTGATAACTTCCCGTGAAGAGCGGAAAATACCACTCATGGACAAGGGTGAATTGGCGAGGATAATTCTAAAAAGGCTCGTGGATATTTTGTCAAAAACAGATTGACCTGTCTTAAAAAATCCCGTATATTGTTTATTATTGATTGATTTAATCAGAGGCGAAATGAATAAAGCGTTTGCCATATTATTAGTTCTGTCGATTGCCGCGCTGGCCGTCCCAATAGAG
>DAOWNU010000368.1 GCA_030642425.1 bacterium
GTTTTACTTTGGTTATTGATTATTAAATTGGAATATGTCATTGCGAGAAGGGCGAAGCCCGACGTGGCAATCTCTTTCAAACATTGAGATAGCCGCGCTTCGCTCGCAATAACGCCGCTTTAGTGTTTTTCTATTTTATTGTGTTATGGAATTAAAGTTTCGCTATTTAACAAGGAGGATCGTGAAAAAAATAAGCTGTTCTATTCTGATTGTCATTATTTTTTTAATTCTGATCGGTTGCGCGCCGAAAGTGATGGTTCCCCCAAAGATCGACCTGACCAGATACGAGACAATCGGGCTGATAGAGTTTTCTTCTAACTCCGAGGGCAATCTCGAAGCCTATATTACACAACGCTTTATCGAGGCGATGAGCGAGGATCAACACGGTATTAAGATACTCGAACTGGGCAAAGAGGACGAACTGCTCGCCGAACTCGATCAATCGCGTATGGGGCCAGAGGCGCTCGCCGCTATCGAAAAGAAATACGATATCAAAACGGTGATAACCGGCATTCTCGACCTGAGCGAACCGTCTTCGAAAGTCGATCTGTGGGGGAGTTTCACCGATATCACGGTCTCCACCGAGGTCTCGGCGATGCTAACCGTGAAAATGAGGGACACATCGAGCGGAGCCACGGTCTGGAGCGCCTCCAGCCGCGACGAGCGCGAAGTTTCCGACGTCGGCTTTTTCGGTGGGATAGTCCATTTCGACTCCGAGGACCCGGACAGAGCCTACGGCAAACTCGCGGAGAAATTGGTCCGCGATGTCTCGGAAGATTTCCGTGTAACATGGGAAAGAAAGTAAAGAAAGTTAGCCTATGAAAACAAAATACGATATCGTTAAAAACTGGTTTCCGAGATACACCGGGACGCAGGTCGATCAGGTCGGCGATTATATTCTGTTGACAAATTTTAAGGAGTATATCAATAGATTCGCAGAGCAATTCGACTGCGAGATCAGGGGGATTTCCCGGCCCATGCAGACCGCTACGAACCCGGCTGGATTGACTTTAATCAATTTCGGTATTGGCTCCCCGAACGCCGCCGCCATTATGGATTTGCTCGTGGCCCGCTCTCCAAAAGGGGTGCTGCTGCTCGGCAAATGCGGCGGGATCAAGCATGCCGCCGAGATGGGCCATTTTATCCTGCCAATCGCGGCGGTTCGCGGCGAAGGCACAAGCAACGATTATATGCCCATCGAAGTTCCGGCGCTGCCGTCGTTCAAACTCCATAAGTTCGTGTCGAACAAGATAATAGCCCACGGTATGGAGTATCGAACCGGAGTTATATACTCGACAAATCGGCGGATATGGGAATGGGACATGGATTTCAAGGAGTATCTGAAAAAAATATCGGTGATCGGGATCGATATGGAAACAGCAACTATATTTATTGTGGGGCATGTCAACAGAATAGCGCGGGGCGCGCTTCTTCTCGTGTCCGATGTGCCGATGACGCCGTCCGGAGTGAAAACGGAGGAATCCGACAGGGCTGTTACCGAGAAGTTCGCCGATCTGCATCTGAAAATTGGGATCGAGGCCATGACCGAAATCGAAGAAAAGGGTGAAGAGATAAAGCATTTCACGTATTGACGAATAAACCATAAACAAAAATGACGGCAAAACGACGCGGAGCGTCGGAAAGGCCCTCACAATTGATGTTGACTTTTTATTTGTTATTAATATTATAAAAGCTATGAAAATGTCGTCGAACATACCGGCTGTCGTAATTTTAACGCTGATTATCGGTGTTCTACTTCCGTCGAGCGCGGTTTTCGCCGAAAAAAGTTGGACGTGGCTCGATTTCTCCGAAGCCTCTACCGCGGCGATGGAATCCCACAAGCATCTGATTGTCAATTTCTACTCGATTGGCTGCTACTGGTGCAAGAAAATCGACCGCGACACTTACGGCGACAGCACGATTGTCGAAAAACTCGACAGCGATTTTGTCGGGACGAAAGTGAATATCGGCTCGAACCGAAGAGTCGAATGGCAGGGCAGGACACTCACCGAGCGCGAACTTGCGGGGGTTTTTCGTGTTCGCGGGACGCCATATACCGCTTTCGTGGACACGACCGGCAAAATAGTCGGCGCATTTCCGGGATACGTGCCGCCTTCCAAACTGGAACCGATGCTGAAATATGTGAGCGGCTATTGGTATAACGAGCTGACGTTTCAGGAGTTCCTCGCCAGCGAAGAGGCCCTGAGAAGAATGGGAAGCAATCCGTGAGCCGGGGGATAAATTCGAGCGTAAAAGCCGCCCTTCGGGGCGGTTCTGCTTTGGCATTGTTGACTTTGGCCCCCGCAGTTTTCGGGCAGGTAATAATCTCGGAGATTATGGCCAATCCCGCCGGTGGGGAAACAGCTATCCCCGGCGGCGACTCCAACGAGTTTATCGAGCTTTATAATATTGGGGCCGACACCCTCGATCTGAGCGGCTGGTCTTTCGACGACGGCGATGCGTGCGACGATCTCGCCACCGCCGCCGAAATAATGTCGCCTTTGCCGACAGACCCCGACGGAGTTTATAATTCCATGCTTCTGCCGCCGGGCAATTTTGCGATTATTCTCGATCCCGAATATGTCGATCCCGCGAACGACCAGCCCTACGATTGGCCGGAGGGTGTGGTAATATTGACTATCGCGACAACGACCGACCTTGGCGGCTCGCGCCTTTCGACGACCGATCCTATCTTGTTGTTCGACAATTTTGGCGTCGCTGTGGATTCCTATCCCGCACCGTTCGATCCGGGGGACGGGATCAGCGCAGAGCGGACGGAGCCTTCCCCAACAGGTGGCTGGGCGTCGTCGGTCGCGCCATCCGGAAGCACTCCCGGAGCGAGGAATTCCCATTGGCCATACAGTTTTGACCTTTCTCTCGACTCTCTTTCGACTCCCGACAATCCCGCCGCA
>DAOWNU010000012.1 GCA_030642425.1 bacterium
ATACCTCGATCCGGACAATGACCGAACTTCCGTTCATAAAGAATATCATGATCGATTTCGGCATTTTCTATATTCTCTGGATCGCTTTTGTGATTACCGGCAGCTCGAACGCAATTAACCTCACAGACGGCCTCGATGGCCTCGCGGTGGGGCTTTCCGCGATTGTGGCGGCCGTTTTCACAATAACAGCCTACGTTGTGGGGAGATTCGATTTTACCGAGTATCTGAAAATTCTATATCTCCCCGGCGCCGGTGAACTTGCGATTTTCACCGCCGCTGTCGGCGGGGCGTGCCTCGGTTTCCTCTGGTTCAACGCCCATCCGGCGGAGGTCTTTATGGGCGATACCGGCGCTCTGGCTCTCGGCGCGGCGTTCGGAACGACTGCAATATTGCTGAAAAAGGAGTTCCTTCTGTTGATTGTCGGCGGTGTTTTTGTGGCGGAAACTCTCAGCGTGATAATTCAGGTAATCCATTTTAAGACCACGGGAAGGCGCGTGTTTCTTATGTCCCCGATACATCATCATTTCGAGCTTCTCGGATGGCCGGAAACCCGCGTCGTAACGAGGTTCTGGATAATTGGGATTCTGTGCGCACTGCTCGGATTTGCAACCTTCAAGATGAGATAATGAATTATAAAGAAAAAAAAATAGCGATTTTAGGGCTGGCGCGGAGCGGAATGGCGGTCGCGAAGTTGCTCATTTCAAAGGGCGCGGAGGTTTATATCAGCGATGCGGCGGATAATGAAATCTTGAGAAAAAGGGCCGGGGAATTTCGAAAATTGGGCGCGATTGTCGAACTCGGCGGTCATAGCGATTGCCGGCTTAACGATGTGGACGAGGTCGTTCTCTCACCGGGCGTGCCGACCGATATTCCGATTCTGCTCTGGTTCAAATCGAACCGGCCGGAACTGCCTATCGTGTCGGAAATCGAGATAGGATACCGATTCGCAAAGGGGAAGATAATCGGAATAACCGGCAGCAACGGAAAATCCACATGCGTAACCATGTTGGGCGGGCTATTCCGCGCCGCGGGTTATGAGAGCCACGTCGCGGGGAATATCGGCAACCCGCTGTGCGATGTCGTCGGTTCTGCGGGGAAAAATTCGATAATCTGTGTCGAGTTGTCCTCGTTTCAATTGGAGAGCATCGAAAAATTCCGCCCCTATGTTTCGTGCCTGTTGAATCTCTCGCCAGATCACCTCGACCGGCATTACGTTATCGAATCCTATTACAATGCCAAAACCCGAATATTTTCGAATCAAACCGACGGGGATTATGCCGTTCTATTTGCCGGAGACGAAAAAATCTCCGCCATCGGAAGGGGAATTTCCGCAAAAACCCTTTTCTTCGATAATGCCTATCTCGATTCGGCGGGTTCCTATGCCGATAACGGCACGATATATATCCGCAAACCCGACGGGGCGGTTGTTCCCGTTCTTCGCACTTCGGAATTGAGCGTTCCGGGGCCGCATAATATCGCCAATGCCTGCGCGGCCCTTGCCTGCACGATTCCTTTCGACATTCCGCCCGGGCCGCTCGCCGATGCTCTCAGAAAATTTTCGGGTCTTCCACACCGTCTTCAGTTTGTCGGGGAGATAAACGGGGTGCGCTTTATCAACGACAGCAAAGCGACCAATGCGGACTCGCTCGAATGCGCCCTCAAAAGTTTCGATAGCGATGTGGTCCTTATTGTGGGCGGCTACGACAAGGGCGCGGACTTCACCCCGCTTCGGGAACTTGTCGCGCGCAGGGCGAAATGCGTCGTTTTAATGGGGGCCACCGCGGACAAAATAGCCGTGGATTGGAAAGAAGCGGCGCCGATGGAGAAGGCCGAAAATCTGGAAGAAGCCGTCGCTATTGCGAAGAGGGCGGCGGGCGAAAAGGGGACGGTTCTCCTTGCTCCGGGATGCGCCAGTTATGACATGTTCGAGAATTTCGAGGATAGAGGGAACCAATTCGCAGAAATTGTGCAAAAACTGACGAAACGGGAAAATGTTATCGCACATTGACAAAAAACTCCTGCTTGTGATAGCAATTCTGATGCTGTTCGGCGTCGTGATGATCTATTCCGCCACGAGTATCATGTGCGCAAAACGGGCCGATATTGCGGATTCAACCTTCTACTTAAAGAAGGAACTGATCCGTGTTGGAATAGCGCTGGCGGGCCTTCTGGCGGCGAGTCAAATCGACTATAAGCTGTATAAGCGATTCGCGCCGCTGATACTCGGGGGCGCCGCGCTTATGCTCGTCGCACTAACAATCCCGCGATTTGCCGCCGGTTCGATAAAAGGAGCTAACCGCTGGCTGGATTTCGGCGGGGCGAGCGTGCAGCCGTCGGAGTTCGCCAAGCTTGCAATTATTATCTTTCTGGCGGAGTATCTCTCGAAAAAAGGGCCGATACTTGACAATTTCAAAAAGGGATTTCTTCCAGCCGCAGTAGTAGTTATTGCAATTATTGGATTTGTGGCGCTACAGCCCAATTATGGGATGGCTATTGCCATGTCGGTAGTGGCTGTCGTTATGTTCTTTGTCGCGGGAGTAAAAATAAGGCACATGGCCTATGTAGCTTTGCCGGCAATACCATTGATGACTCTGGCAATAATGCATTCCAAACATGCCCACCAGCGAATTGTGACATTCCTTTACGGCGGAGACCCGCTGGGCGACGCTTTCCAGATAAACCAGTCTCTGATTGCGATTGGAACGGGCGGGATTCTCGGTAAGGGAATAGGCCACGGCGTCCAGAAACTTTTCTACCTTCCGGAAATCCACACGGATTTCATTTTCGCGGTGATAGGCGAGGAACTGGGCCTGCTCGGCACGACCGTTGTTCTCGTTCTTTTCCTGCTTTTCGCCTGGAGAGGAATAAAAATCGCCATGCGCGCCCCCGATAATTTCGGCCAGTATCTGGCTATCGGGATAACGAGCATGGTTTTTATATATGCGATGCTTAATCTCGGGGTCGTCCTTCGCATGATTCCCACGACCGGCATTCCCCTGCCGTTTATCAGCTATGGCGGCTCGGCGCTCGTGATTACGATGATCTCTTGCGGCATCCTTTTGAATATTTCTTCGCACGTCCAAACCCCTATCGAGGAGCGGATTGCGATTTTGGAAGATGAACCCCCTATGGAGGGATTCGATGCGGATTTTTATGGCTGGAGGCGGAACCGGCGGACATCTGATACCCGCGCTGAACATCGCACAGGAATTGTTAGCCCGTCATCCGGGCGCTGATATCAGATTCGTCGGAACCGCGAGGGGCCTTGAAAATAAAATAGTTCCCGAAGAGGGTTTTTGGCTCGAATTAATTCCGGTCGTGCCCTTCTCGAGAAAGCCATCGTGGAGTTGGGTGAAATTCCCGTTCGTTCTTTTACAATCGATAATTAAAACAATCGGCCTTATTCGGCGTTCGGGCGCCGAAGTCGTTGTCGCCACCGGCGGCTATGTCTCGGGTCCCGCGCTCGTTGCGGGATGGCTGTTGCGAAAGCCTATCGTGCTATGCGAGCAGAACAGCTATCCGGGATTTACTACCCGCGCCGGGAGTCTTCTCGCGAGTAAAGTGTGTCTCGGTCTTCCGGGCGCGAGAAAGCATCTCTGGCGGAAATCCAGAGTAATTCAGACGGGCAATCCGGTTAGGCTACCGTCTCAAGACGAGCACATGCCGGAGATAAAAACAAGGCTGGGCTTGAGCGAAGACAGGCTAACCGTGCTGGTTACCGGCGGCTCTCAGGGCGCGGCGAGTATCAACCGCGCCGTTTTGGAGATGATCCTCTCCGGAAAACTGCCCGATAACTGCCAGATGCTCTGGCAGACCGGATCGGACAAGTTCGCGGATATTGAAAGACGGCTGTCGCCCGTGCCGAAGAATGTGAGGATAGTTCCCTTTATCCGGCCCATGTGGGAGGCGTTCGTTTCTTCGGATATAGTCGTGGCGCGATGCGGGGCGCTGACACTCAGCGAGATAGCGGTTTTCGGCCTTCCGGCGGTGCTCGTGCCATATCCACACGCCGCCGCCGATCATCAGAGGTTGAACGCGCTCACTTTCGCCGGGGCTGGCGCGGCAAAGGTCATTTCCGACGGGGAGTTATCCGGCGAAATGCTCTTCAATGTTCTTAATGAAATGATCCGAAATGATGGAATGAGGAAAAGGATGTCGAAGGCGTCGAAATCCCTCGGAAGACCGGGGGCGTTGACAGAAATAGTAAACATTATTGAAGAAGTTATGAGTAAAAAATGACACTTTTTCACAAAATAAAAAAAATCCATTTTGTTGGAATCGGCGGAAGCGGCATGTGCGGAATCGCCGAGGTCCTTCTGAATCAGGGCTACGCGATATCCGGCTCCGATCTCGCCGGGTCCGAAGTTATCGAAAGACTGCGGAAACTCGGGGCGGCGATTTCGATAGGCCATGCCGGGGAGAATGTCGGGGAAACGGACGTCGTTGTGATATCCAGCGCCGTCAAACCGGAAAATGTTGAAGTAATCGCGGCGAGAGAGCGGGGAATCCCAATTATCCGGCGCGCGGAAATGCTCGCGGAGCTTATGAGAATGAAATTCGGGATTGCGGTCGCGGGGACGCACGGCAAATCCACGACAACGAGCCTCGTTGGAGAAATGCTCACTGCCGGAAATCTCGATCCGACGATCATTGTCGGCGGTATCGTGACAAATCTTGGCACGGGCGCCGTCGTGGGAGATTCAAAGATTTTGGTTGTCGAGGCGGACGAGTTCGACCGCAGCTTTCTCAAACTCATGCCGACAATCGCGGTTGTAACGACGCTCGAAGCCGAACACATGGAATGCTATACGGACATGGAGGACCTCCGGGGCGCGTTCGTCGAATTTATGAACAAGGTGCCCTTCTATGGCGTGGTCGTTCTTTGCCTCGATGAAACTTCCCTGCAAAGCCTTCTGCCGGAGATCGAGCGCAGGATTATCACCTACGGGCTTTCGACACAGAGCGATCTTCGGGCCACAAAAGTCCATTTCGAAAAGAACAGAAGCCGGTTCGAGGTCTCTTCGAGAGGGCATTCCTACGGCGAGGTCGAGGTGAACCTTCTCGGACTACACAACGTGAAAAACACACTCGCCGCGATTGCGGTCGGGCTGGAACTCGGTATGGATTTCGAGCATATAAAGCGCGGATTGGCGAATTTCCAGGGAGTTCACAGGCGGTTCGAAATAATTGGGAAATGCCGGGACGTCTTGATAATAGACGATTTCGGTCATCATCCCACCGAGATACGCGTAACGCTTCAGGGCGCAAAACTCGGTTATAACAGGCGGGTAATCGCGGTTTTTCAGCCGCATCTCTATTCGCGCACGCGGGATTTCGCCGGCGATTTCGGGCAGGCCTTCCTGCACTCCGATGTCCTGATAGTAACGGAGATATATCCATCGAGAGAGGAGCCGATTCCGGGCGTAACCGCCGAGCTGGTCGCCAGAGCCGCCAGGGACTACGGTCACAGGAATGTTCACTATGTTCCGAAAAAGGAAGACGTTCCGGCAAAATTGGCCAAATTGACAAGGCCCGGCGATCTTGTCATAACAATTGGCGCGGGCGATGTTTTTAAAGTTGGGGTGGAATTTTTAAAACTTCTCGTGGAAAATGAGGGTGAAAAAAAATCTTGAGCGGGCATAACACTATAATAAAGGCGTTCGAAGAGTCCGGTATTCCGTTCCGTGTCGGGGTTCCGATGTCCGACCTAACCAGCTTTGGAGTCGGCGGACCGGCGGATCTGCTGGTGCTGCCGAAAAATATCGAACAGATCGCGAAAAGCCTGCGAATGCTCGCCGAGGAAGAAATTCCGGTTTTCGCGATGGGTCGCGGAACAAATCTGTTGCCTTCGGACAGCGGTTTTCGCGGCGCACTGCTGAAGCCGACTTCGCGCGAATGTGAACCCCGCAAAGAGGGCAATTTCATGGTCGGCCCGGACCTTCCACTCGAAGATTTTATCACGCGCGCGATAACCGACGGTCTCGCGGGCGGCGAAGCGTTGATGGGGATCCCCGGCAATGTGGGTGGGGCGATAGCTATGAATGCCGGAGCATTCGACGTCCGGACGGGCGATCTCGTCGCGAATATTTTGGCATTCGATCTCGAGGGCAAAGAGCTTGAACTCGATATTGAAAAGGCCTTTGAATACAGGGATTTTGCGGGACGGGGAAAAAGCGTGATAGCCGAAGCGGAATTCCGCTTTGTCAGCATGAACGAGCCGGAAAAACTTCTTGAAAAGGCCGAAGAGTATAAACGTCGTCGCGGGGAAACGCAGCCTGTCGGGCAGAGATCGGCGGGATGTATTTTTGTCAATCCCGAAGGGGAGCACGCGGGACAGCTTATAGAAGAAGCCGGTCTGAAAGGAACGAGAATCGGCGGCGCACATATAAGTCGAAAACACGCAAATTTCATTATAAACAAAGGGAACGCAACGAGTTCGGATATTATCGAGCTTATAGAACTTATCCGCAAAACAGTAAATTATAAATTTGGAATCGAACTTAAACCCGAGGTGATAACGCCCGGCTATACGATATGATTTTTAGAAAAAGAAATCGCCTGATCTTGCTGTTGACGGCTCTTTTATTGACCGGAGGGGCAATTTATGTTTTCATTTCGCCCTCATTCAGGATCGAAAAAATCAATATCGCGGGCAACAACCGCCTGACCGACGAGGAGATTCTCGATATTGTGCCATTCGCTCGCGGGGATCATATCCTTTTCTTAAGAGCGAAACTCGCGCGTAAAATGCTCTCGGCGGACGAAAAGGTCGCATGGGTCGAGATACACCGACGCCTGCCCGACAACGTGGATATTATTATCGAGGAGCTGCACCCCGTTCTTCTCCTGTCGTCCGGCAGGATATGGGGCCTCGATGAGACCGGCCGGGCCTTGCCAATCGATAATCCGTATGAAATCCCGAACCTGCCCTTCCTCAGCGGAATCGGCGGCGACGCGCCGCCCGTTCCTTACGAAAAAATCGAGTCCGAATTCGTAACAAGGGGCTTGATATTCCTCGGACAGGTGCAGGAAGCCGCCCCGCAATTTATCGATAAGATAAGCGAGATTATTGTTCAGGAGAATAACATAAGAGTTGTTTTAACCGGCGACGGTTTGGTTGCGGATATCGGCGGCGACGATTGCAGCAAGAGGATACTCCGCCTGAAAGCGATAATTGACGATCTTGGAAATAGAAGGGCGGAAGTTCGCTCGATAGATTTAAGATATTCAGATCAAGCGATAGTTCATTTTGCGAAAAATAACAATAGAGACCTGCGAGGTGAAAAATGCAGGAAATATATGTAGGAATCGATATAGGGACTAAAAGCGTTAAGGTCGTTATCGGCGAGGAGAATCTCGGAGGGGAGATGACCGCTACGGGTATTGGCCAGGCCCGCTCGGAGGGGGTTTCGCGCGGGAACATCGTGAACATAGAAAAGGTGGAGAAGGCCTTGATGAACGCCCTTGCTGACGCCGAGAAAATGGCGGACATCGAGGCGAGGGAGGCGTTTCTCGCGGTGGGAGGCGAAAGGCTTCGGACGATTGCGAGCCGGGGCGTGACTGCCGTCCCGAAAGATAAGGAATCGATAGACGCGAGGAGTGTTTCCGAGGTTCTGCGTGCGGCGAAGGCGGTTGTTATCCCGCCGGAAGCGGTGATTGTGGACTCGGTCGTGAGAGAATTCGTTATCGACGGTCAGGGCGGGATCACCGACCCGGTGGGGATGAGCGGCGTTCGAATGGAGGCCGATGTCGGCCTTCTCGTCGTGCCGAAAACAAGCCTGAGCAATCTCGAGCGCACGGCGGAACGCGCAGGATTGATTCCGGACGGGCAAACTGTAGCTATCAAGGCCGCGGGAATGGCAATCCTGTCTCCCGACGAAGCGGAGATCGGCGTGGCGGTGATCGATGTTGGCGCGGGTTCTACCGATGTCGGCGTGTTCCTGCGTGGGACGCTGGTCTGGGCGTTAAGCGTCGGCTATGCGGGCGAGTCGATCACAAAAGACCTGACGGTGGGCCTTTCACTGCCTTTCGACACGGCGGAGGAGCTGAAAATTCAGTTCGGTTCCGCGCTGGAAGACGCGGTCGATACGGCGGAAATGGTCAGTATTCCGGGCATAGGCGGCAGGGAGGCTCGATCCGTGCAAAGGCGTTTTCTCGCCCAGATAATGGAGCCGAGAATAGAGGAAATACTGGTTCTATGTAAGGACGGCCTTTTAAATGCCGGTCTTCTCGGAAAATTGACCGCAGGAATTGTGCTTACCGGCGGAACGTCCCTAACAGAAAATATTGTTCATATTGCGGAAAGGATTTTCGATTTGCCGGTCCGGACGGGCGCGCCGGACCTTCCGGGACAGGTGCCGGAAATCGCAAAGACGCCGCAATTCTCCACGGCAATCGGGGCGATACTCGCCGCATCGGACAGAAGACATAGAGCCGATTTGGTTGGAGAGAATAAATCGCTGTGGGGAAAATTACGAAAGTGGTTCGTTAAAAAAATATAAATTAGCTTCTCGTTACACCGCTTTGCGGTGTAACGCAGGGGCGACGCTCCGCGTCGAAAGGGAGGGAGAGGAGATGACGCAGAGCGTTGGGAAAAACGCTACGACGCAGAGCATCGTAGCGAGGATAATAAAAAGGGATTTATAGAAAGTTAAAAAATGCAATACAAAATTAGCAATACAAAATTAGCAATTTAAAATGAAAGAGAATAAGAAAAAAAGCGGCGATGATTTAGCGGAACGGTTTCTTGACCTGGCAGTGCGAGTTATTAAGCTTATCAATGCTTTGCCAAAGACGTCTATTGGAAAGCATCTCGGAGGACAACTTATGCGTTCAGGAACATCTCCGGGGTCGAATTATGAAGAAGCCCGCGGCGCCGAATCGAGAGCCGATTTTATCCATAAGCTGTGTATTGTCCTGAAAGAATTGAAAGAATCCCGTTTTTGGCTTAGGGTAATACAACGCACAAAAATCTTAAAACCTCAAAGGGTTGAACCACTTATCGAAGAGTGTGAAGAATTGATTGCCATTGTTGCAAAAAGCATCGTAACCGCTAAATCGAGGAAATAATTTTGAATTGCTAATTGCTAATTGATCATTTTGAATTGAATGTTAGTTTCGTAACCTATTGTAATTACTTGAATTACGAATTTTATAGAATGTAATATTTAAATCTTCAAGGAGGTGTATTGTGGTATTCGAGTTGGACAAGCCGGAAGATGTCGCAGGGCCAGCCGTTATCAAAGTTGTGGGAATCGGTGGAGCCGGGGGAAACGCTGTTGAACGCATGATCGCATCGGGGCTGATGGGCGTCGAGTTCGTGTCGGTCAACACGGATCAACAGGCGCTATTCCGAAGTAGCGCGACCCAGAAAATCGCGATAGGCACGCGCCAAACAAAGGGGCTGGGGGCCGGAGGAAATCCCGAAATCGGGCGAAAGGCTGCCGAGGAAGACCGGGATCAGGTTCTCGACATCCTCGACGGCGCCGATATGGTCTTTATCACAGCGGGCATGGGTGGCGGCACCGGCACGGGAGCGGCCGGAGTGGTTGCGGAAATCGCGAAAGAGATCGGCGCGCTGACCGTGGCGGTGGTGACCAAACCCTTCGATTTCGAGGGGCACCGCAGGGCGGAAAACGCCGAGAAAGGCGTCGATGCGCTCAAGGATTTCGTCGATACGCTGATAATAATCCCGAACCAGCGTCTTCTGTCCGTCGTCGAGAAGAACACGCCGCTGATCGAGGCGTTCAGCATCGCCGACGAGGTGCTGCATCACGCGACGCGCGGAATTAGCGACCTGATAACGATTTCAGGAATCGTGAACCTGGACTTCGCGGACGTTCGCACCGTGCTCTCCGGCATGGGCGGCGACGCCCTTATGGGCACCGGGATAGCCGGGGGCGAGAACCGCTCTATCGAGGCCGCCCGCGGGGCAATATCGAGCAGCCTGCTCGAGGACGTCTCTATCGAAGGGGCGAAGGGCGTGTTGATAAATATCACGGGAAGTCCCGAGATGTCCCTGTTCGAGGTCAACGAGGCCGCGACGCTCATCTCCGAAGCCGCCGGGCCAGAGGCCAATGTCATATTCGGCGCTGTCGTAAGCCCCGAATTGCAGGACGAGATCAGAGTTACCGTGATAGCGGCGGGTTTCAGCAGGGGCAAGCGGAAGTCGAGGATATTCGACACGTCGAAGTTCAGCAAGCCGGCGGGGGACATTTTTACTACCAATGTCCAGAACGCTGCCGGGGACGAGCAAAGACCGACAATTGCGCCGACTTTCATCCCGCGTTTTGAAGATGGCGGCAATATCGCGGAAAATGCCGATCAGACAGCGGTCGAAAACGAGGAAACTGCCGAGCTGGTTTATGCCGAAGCCGCTCCCGCGGAAATACCCTCGCGTCCGAAACTGGAATCTTATTCAACGGACGATTACGAAATACCGGCGTTTATGCGCAAGCGCCAAAGATAAAAAAAACGCGCGTGGGGACGCTTAACAGCTTGGGCTATACGGTCCAAGTCACTAACCCTCCTCAAAAAACCCACCTACGCGACCCCCGTGGCCTCCCTCCCCCAGGGGAGGCCACATTTTGATTAACTCGATGTTGAGTATTGTTATATTTCATTTCGTTGGGAGTGTATATGGACAAATACAGGCTGAATGCAGTTTTTTTGCATGTGAAAGATATCGAAAGGGCAAAGACCTTCTACGGCGAAATACTTGGCCTTCCGTGTGGGAAAGTTTTCGAGGGCGACGTGGCATTCGATCTGGGCAACTCGCATCTGCTTCTGGTGCCGGACAGGGAAAGGGGCTGTCCACGCACCGGCGCGGATATCTGCCTGTGGACATCGGATATCAAATCCGCATACGGCGGCCTTGTTATAAAGGGGGTCAAGTTTTTCAAACCGCCCGCGAAGGAAAGCTGGGGCGGATGGCTCGCCGGCCTCTACGATTCCGAGGGCAACAGAATTTATCTGATACAGTGTTGACTGTTATGGAAAGAAGTAGGGGTGATTCGGTGGATCGCCTGTCCTTTGGTTATTCGGAAAGCGGAATGGCGCGCAGGCCCTCCACAATGTGTAAATATTTGTCGTTCCCTACGAGTAAATATTGTCATTTCGGGCTTGAACCGGAATTCAGCGGGCTGTGCGGCGGGCAATTTTGCATTGAATCTTCATAAGAAAAGGTCGGGGAACCCGACCCCTACCGGATTCGCTCAAAACCACTATCGATGGGCGCGATTATTTCGTCGTTGAGATCGATACCCGCCTTTTTAAGTGAAATTCGAATGCCCGAGCCGTTGGCCATCTCGATAAGCGCGTGGGTGATCTCCCTGTCGCAGGTCGAAAGCGCCGCCGACAGACGGCTTCGGGCGGAATAGTTCAGTTCGAGCTTGAGATTTGGGATGCCGTGTAAGGCGCTTTTCAATCTCCCAAAACGGGCGGACAACTCCGTGTGCGACAGCATCGGTTCCGCGCTGAACCTCGAATGAGGCTTTGGAATAAAGGGATTTACGCTGCATGAGACGCGAATATCCGCCGCCCCGACGATTCCCTCGATGGCCGCAATATTCTGCTCGATATCCGCCATGGACTCGCCCGGCAGGCCGATTATCCAATAGAGTTTCATCTCGACGAAACCGAGACGCGAGAGCTTCTGCGCCGCCGCGATCATGTCTTCGGGAGGTATCCATTTGCCGATTTTCCGGGCCAATTTTTCCGAGGCCGTTTCCGGGGCGAAGGTTACGGTTTTCAAACCGCTTTCCGCAAGCAATTTTAGAGAATCCGCGGATATTCTGTCGAGCCGGATGCTCGATGTGTGCACTTTTACGCCGCGTTCACGAAAGCCCTCGATAATCGCCATAAGTTCGTCGTGCTCCGCGATAGCGCTGCCGACCAGACCGACCCTTTCCGCAGATTGGCCGAAGTCGTCGAACGCTTGCAGGATTGCCTTTGCCGTGAAATTCTCGAAGGGCAACCCGAGCCATCTGCTAGCGCAAAACCCGCATGAGAAAGGACATCCCCTCTGAACTTCGACAAGAAACATGTTCCTGAAATGCCCGAAGCTGGTGAGAATGGGCGTATAGGCCGGTTCGGTTCGGTTCGCGCCCGCCTTTTGGATATCGCCGCCGTCGTCGCGGGAAGGTATCCATGCGCCTTCGATAATTGCCGACTCGTCGAGAATGGCTTCTTTGTCTGCAAGTCCGGGTGGGTTGTTCCGGAGGATTTCAGGGAAGCGCGTCGCCCAGTCCGCGCCGTCGCCGAGAACGATCAGATCGAAAAAATACGCGAAGGGGAAGGGGTTGAGCGTGAGGGCATTGCCACCACCGACAATAATCGGACCTTTATCAGATCGGTCTTCGGCTTTCAAAGGGACGCCGGACGCTCGCAGCATCTCCAGAAAATTCAAAATGTCCAATTCAAATGGCATCGAAACGGCGATTACCGGGAATTCAGATAATTTCCGCCCGCCTTCGAGAGATGTGAATTCGCCCACTTTCTCGAAAAAAAACCGCTCTGTTAGAATATGTGGATATTCCCTGAGAAGGCCGTAGAGCCATTGGTAGCCGATATTTGACATCCCGACCTCGTAGCGGTTGGGATAGACCCACGCTAAAAGCTGGCTCCAGCCCATCGGGCGCGGATCGAAGGGGCAAAGCTCGGGGGGGAGAAAATTTTTATGTGTGCTTTTTTTTTTCAAAAAAGGGCAAGGTCGAGCCGCCCCCGCAGTTCACGAATCGCTTTTTATTATTGAGATA
>DAOWNU010000217.1 GCA_030642425.1 bacterium
GCATGTATCTCATAGCTCATATTTCAAAACCTCCATTTTATTTGCAAAAACAATATACATAATTATTTTGTAAATAAAAGAGGTTTTGAGACAGCCACCTCCTGCGTGGGAACGTCTTTCCCGGCGCTCCGCGCCATTGTATTTGGCAAGATAGGCCGTCATTTCCCCGCTGTCAAGGCCTTATTTCACGATGTCGATCCAGCCGTGGCGCTTATCTGCGCGGTATTCCTCACGGCAGGCACCGGCCTGCATCGGTTCGTGCTCAACCGCCTTCGGCGGATTCGCCTTTCGTTTCTAACCAACCGTGGTTCTTACCTTTCCGCAATGTTTCGTGCTTTAGGGTAATTTCCATCCCCGGCCCACGGAATATCGTCTCGTCGAGCGGAATCGTGCGGCGCATCTTGCGTGCGGCGCGTTTCACCATGTCCGCGGAGAGGTTC
The DNA here is from genome assembly GCA_030642425.1 of bacterium. GTDB lineage: Bacteria > UBP14 > UBA6098 > UBA6098 > UBA6098 > DAOWNU01. The sequence continues at coordinate 441 of DAOWNU010000217.1, forward strand.
GTCGGTTTCGCATCGCCGCCGCCCGGCGGATCGAGGAGAATAACCTTCGCAAATTCTCCGCCGAGCGCCGCGCCCACAACCACGCGCTGCGAAATCGGGTCGAGGGCCGTTAAAGAGGCCGCCTGCTTTTTGCCCTCTGCAAGTGCGCCGGAGAGGTTGCCCGAAGTCCCGGTCGTGCCCTTCGCCTCAAAAATGCCCAGCGAGCCGTCGGCAAAGCCGCAAACAAAGTCGGGGCGTTTGCTCCCGGATGGCACCACCATACCCTGTTCGATAAGCGAACTCGCATCCGCCCAATAGTCGCAATCGAAAATCTCCTCCATCGCCCAAGCGCAAAAGCCCATGCCGAACTCGTCCGCGGCCACCGCCTTCTTGTGCGGGTCTTCAATTTTCAAATCGAGCGCGAGTGCGCTTTCGCCGCCAAACGCAAAGCCGTATTTCCAGAACGGATATAGCGACATCGTGGCAAACGGGTTCTCCGAGAGATTCGCCTCGCCGATAGTGCGGCAAAGGTGTATCGGCAAAAGCGTTCGCAATGCCGTCATATCGCCGAAATCAAAATCGCGGAACTCCACCGATACGCCGATCTTATCGTGCAGCGTGTCGAACATCGCGGAAAACGCGGGCACCTCGGCCTCGTCGAGATGAACTATGACCTGATTTTGCTCGATAGTGATGTGCATTATTTTCCTCCAATGTCAAATGTCAAAGCTCAAATGTCAAATCAAATCCAAATGCTTTAATGTCAAATGCTAAAGACCACCGCACCCAACCCCGTGGATTCCCGCCTTCGCGGGAATGACAAATTAACTGGATTCCGGATCGAGTCCGGAATGACATTTATAATAAACGGGTTCGTCTCGCGATTGTCAAACAGAAAAACTGCAATTGCAGATGAGGAAAAACTTGCCTATCGCACAATTCCCTTGACCAACGCGTCGATAATTCGTAAATTTTGACTCGATATTATTTTAGATCGGCTCGAATGTTAATAGACACTCACGCACATATCGATTTTCCGCAATTCGACGAAGACCGCGGCGAAGTTATACTCGAAGCGTGGCGCGCCGGTGTGCGCACGATTATTATCCCCGGCGTGGACGGCGAATCGATCCAAAGGGCCGTGAAGATCGCCGAAAAATATCCGCATATCTGGTTTGCCGCGGGATGGCATCCCCACGACGCCGACAGGCTCGATCCCGACCTGCTCGCGCACGCCTGCGACCACCCGAAATGTGTGGCAATCGGGGAGATAGGACTCGATTATTACCGCAATCTCAGCCCGAAAGACGCGCAGGAGAAAGCATTTTGCGCGCAAATCGAGATGGCGCTTCGAAAAGATCGGCCAGTAATTATCCATGTCCGCGACGCATGGCCGGAATCGAGGGCGATAATCGAAAAATATCCCGATCTTCGCGGCGTGTTCCACGGCTTCTCCGGCGATCCCGACGACCTCCAATGGGCGCTCGCAAGGGGATTTTATATCGGATTCGGCGGGCCTGTGACGTTCAACAATTTCAAGAAGGGCGATATTGTGCGAAAAGTCCCGGCGAAAAGGTTTTTGACCGAGACGGATTGCCCTTATCTCGCGCCGCAGAGCCGCCGCGGCAAAAGGAACGAGCCGTCGTGTATCCCGGAGATACTCGCCGCGATTGCGAAATTTGCGCGTGTCCCCGAAAAGGAACTCGAAAATAAAATCTCGCGGAACGTTCCGAAACTGTTCGGCATCCCGCTTCCGAGGTCGTCTTCGCACGGCGACGTTCCAAAGCAATCTTTCTCGCAGAATTTCCTTATCGACGACAATATCTGCAAGAAGATAGCGGGCCTCGCTGGTGAGGGCCGGCTTTGTGTCGAGATCGGCTCCGGCAACGGCGAATTGACGCAGTATCTCGCGGGAAAATTCGACCGCCTCTACGCCGTGGAGCCGGACTGGGACCGGCATAAGAAAATAATGTCGTGCGCGCCCGAAGCCGTTATCCTGCCGCAGAAAATACAAGCGATAGACCTGCGAAATCTGACCGATTTCGAGCGCAGCCCGGCGGTTGTTATCGGCAACCTGCCTTTCAACGAAACCTCGCCGATACTCTTTCATCTGCTTGAACACCGGAAATCGATTCGACGGGCAATAGTAATGACACAGAAAGAGGTCGCCGACCGGCTCGCCGCGAACCCCGGCTCGAAAGAGTATGGCATCCCAAGCATTCTGCTCTCGCTCTTTTTCGAGATAACCGAGGAATTCCGCGTGTCGAATAAATGTTTCAAGCCCGTGCCGAAGGTCGAATCCACCGTGTTAACGCTCACCCCTATCGAGAACGCCCCCGCGTGCGATGTCGATTTCGAGAGCCTTCGGAGAGTTGTCCGGGCCGCTTTCGCCCACAGGCGGAAAAAGGTCTCAAATTCGCTCGAACACGAACTTCCGGCAATCGATGTGAAAATGCTCCTGGATGCCGCCGGAATCGACCCCGACGCGCGCGCGGAACAAATTGCGCCAGAAAAATATATCGACCTTGCGGCGGAATACTGCGCGCTGAAAGGGGGAGATTTATGACGATAATCCTCCTTTTCGTAATTCCGGGCCTGATAATCTGGTGGGTTTTGGAATACAGAAAGCATAAGAGAAATCTTGGGTCGATAAAAATCCGTGTGCATGTCAACGGCACGCGCGGGAAATCCTCGGTTACGAGGCTTATCGCCGGTGTCCTGCGCGAGGGCGGCATTCGAACCGTGGCCAAAACCACGGGGACGCTTCCGAGGTTTATCTTTCCCGACGGCTCGGAGGAGCCTGTAGCGAGAATCGGTCCGGCAAATATACTCGAACAGGGCGGGATAATCCGCAAGGCGACCGAACTCGGCGCGGAGGCGATGGTTATCGAGTGCATGGCGCTTCAGCCGGAGTATCAGGAAATCTGCGAGCGGAAGATGGTGAAAAGCACTGTCGGGGTTATCACCAACGTCCGCCCCGACCATCTCGATGTCATGGGGCCGACCGAACTCGACGTCGTGGACGCGCTTTCCGGGACGATTCCCCCGCGCGGGATATGTTTCACTTCGGAGCGCGAAAGATTTGAAAGGCTCGATGAGATAGCCGTGGGCCTAGGCGCCCGGCTGGTTCGGGCCGACCCCGGCATAGTTTCGGACAACGATATGGCGGGATTCTCGTATATCGAACATAAGGATAACGTGGCGCTCACGCTCGAAGTGGCCCGGCATCTCGGAATATCGCGCGAGACGGCATTTCGCGGGATGTATCGCGCGGCCCCCGATTTCGGCGCGCTAAAGGTTTTTCGTCTGGACTTTTTCGGCAAAAGGCCGGTGTTTTATAACGCATTCGCCGCCAACGACCCGGAATCGACCAGCGCGTTGTGGAAGCTACTCGGTTTCGAGCCTTCGGAGGAAAACCCGCTCATAGTTATCGCAAACAACCGCGCCGACCGGCCCACGCGCGCAGTGCAGCTGGCTTCGATGCTCGTCAATCAGGTTGTCGCGGACAAGTTCATTCTCGTGGGAACGAACACCAAGCTGCTCTGGGAAGAACTCGGGCGCATGGGGATGAACGAGGCGAACGTCCACAACATGGGCGGTTTCGAGGTCGAGGACATTTTCGAAAGATGTATGGAATTAACGCCCGCGAAGAGCCGGATTATCGGCGTGGGCAATATCGGCGGTATCGGATGGGAGATTGTGAATTATTTCGAGGCCCGCGCAACTGCGGCCTCGCCACACGACGATTCCGCGGACGGCGTGTAGATATGAACGACTTTAAATCGAGGATAATATGCTTTGGTTATCGGTTGGAATAGGTTTGGTGCTGTCGTTATTGTTCGGCGAGTGGTTCGGGCTTGCCGCCGGAGGGCTTGTCGTGCCGGGCTATATTGCCCTGTTCTGGAACGCGCCTTTGAAAATAGTGGGGACGCTGCTTATCGCGCTCGCCGCGTTCGGGACGGTTAAAGTCGTGGGTTCCTATACAATCCTATTTGGCAGGCGCA
>DAOWNU010000421.1 GCA_030642425.1 bacterium
ATAACCTTTTCAAGAGTTTCGATATTCCCATCTTTCATATTTTTCCAAACATCCCGAACTAATTTTTCGCCGATTGACTGTTCGGCTTCTTCGGCAAAAAGCGAGAATGCTTGAATAAGCAGGAACAGAATTACCATTACAACGGGAAAACGTTTTTTCATTTTTTCTCCTATTAAAATTTACCGGGGGCATTGCCCTCGATGTTTTATCCAAGAATATATACGATTTCGTTGATAAGAAAGAAGAAATTGGGATGACCCGCACCTACAGGTTTAAACCTTGTTGTTTCTCCTTATCTCTGATTATTTTGTTCGCGCGTTTTGAGTTGAATGGCGGGTCGAGGTAAATCAAATCGACGCATTCATCGGGGAAATATTCCCGATTCCGCAGGATTTCGAGATTGTCGCCGTAGTAAAGTGTGTTCATATTGCTCCAGCTTTTCGTTTTCTTCATCGAATTATAATCCATTGAGAGCGACTTAGCAAGAGAAAATTCCCCGTTCGAATCGGTCGCTTGGGCCTGCCACCGACTTGCTCAACCGCTTTCAGCGGTTTCTCTTCCTTTTGTATGAATTTATTCGCCTTTCGCTCTATATTGGTCAAATTTAAGTAGAAGAAGGCTCCGATAGCCTCCAAAATTATCAAATCTCTCCATTTACAGGTTGAATTTCGGCGGGTAAATATGTAGAATCAACTTTTTGATACCGCAAAGCGGTTTTGTCGAAGGGAAATTTGCCGATATGATGCGAAAAGCTGTTATAGCAACCATTTTAATGGTTTTAGCGTTTCCGATTCAAGCGGGGAATCATCTCCTCGGCCTCGAATATATCGATATTTCGGGCGGGTATTTTCTCTCTAATTCACGGGCCGCGAAGGCTGTGGCGGAAGAACTCGGCGGCGATCCGGACGGCGGGAACGCGGTCGCGCTGGAAATACACGGTTTCAAAAAATATGGCGAGAGCGCTGCGGGAGTGAATATCCGCTACGGCCTCCTCATTTCGATGCTGTATGAATGGAATTACTGGGACACGTCGGACACAATGGTGACCTACGGCGACTATCTCGGCTACGGCTACGGGGCTTATCGACTCGCATTTCTGCCGGAAATATATACGGAACGTGGTCGCGCGGTTTTTTCATTCGGCGTGGCTATCGGGGCTGGCTACAGCAAGCATTTTTTCGACGACAATATCGGTCTAAACGACAACGAGGACGTTTTCGAAGGCTTTATCCGGCCACGGGCTGCGGTTTCCTACGGCGATAAAGTATCGCTTCAATTAGGCGCCGCATATCATCTTCCCTATCTTGGCACAAGCGGAAATTATTGGTATTACGACCCGGATTGGAACCGCGTCGATCATGCCTTCAACCCGGATGAGATGGCCGGGCTGCTTCTATCGCTCGGTCTTGTTTTCCGGCTGGATTAGAGCGTTTTCCCGAATTACATGCGATATTTCTTCTTAGAACCCTTGAATTTCTTCGGGCTGCGCGCGCGTTTTATCAGGAAATATGCAAGGCAGGCCGCAAGCCCGACAATGCCGCCGACAATCAGGCCGTTCAGAATATTATCTGTCGCTGCACCGCCGGAAAGACCCAACCCGATTCCGAGGGCAAGGATCACAAGATAAACAGGATCGTGTTCTCTCTTTTTTTTCATATTTTTTCATGTCCAATGTGGTTATTATGAGTTTCGTTTATTTAATTTCTCGCGGATCTCTTCAAGACGCGTCTTTATTCGGGCTTCGATCCCCTGCACGGTCGGACGGTAATAATTCCGTGGCTTCATGCCGTCGGGGAAATGCTGCTGCGATGTCAGATGATCCTCCTCGTCGTGGGCATATTTATATCCGGCGCCGTAGCCAAGCTCTTTCATAAGGCGCGTTGGGGCGTTGCGGATAACTGCGGGAACTGGCCCCGTAAAGCCCTCCTTAATATCCCTTCGGACTTTCTTCTCCGCAATCTCCACACTGTTGGATTTCGGCGCGCAGGCCAAATAAATCGCCAGTTCGAACAGGGCGATCTCGCCTTCAGGGCTTCCGAGGAAATGGTAATAATCCTTTGCGTCAACCGCGAGACGCATCGCGTTCGGATCGGCGAGTCCGATATCCTCACAGGCCATTCGCATCATTCTTCGGACACAATAAAGCGGGTTTTCACCGCCCTCGAGCATTCTGCCGAGCCAATAGACCGCCGCGTCGGGGTCCGAATCGCGTATCGATTTGTGCAGCGCCGAGATTATATTGAAATGTTCCTCTCCACCCTTGTCGTAAAGCAGGCGTTCGTTCTGCATGACCTTCCCGACAAGTTCCTGCGTAATTTTGCCGTCCACTGCAGTATTGGCGGCGAACTCTAATACAGTGAGCGCGAAACGCGCGTCCCCCGAGGACAACTGCGCCACCCGTTCCAGCACGCCGTCTTCCACATCGAGGTTCCAATCTCCGAGGCCGC
>DAOWNU010000324.1 GCA_030642425.1 bacterium
CCCGACGACGACACGATCCCGCCCGTCTGGATCGACTTTTCTCCCGCGCTCTGGCTCGAAGATTCCCTGTTTTATGTATCGTGCCGTGCTTTCGACAGCTCGGGCATATATACGGCGGCTCCGCCGGACTCGCAGGCGCCTTTTATTTCGTGGGATATCGACGGCGAATTGATCCTGAACTGCGACACCACCTATCTCGATTTCGATTCGGTCGTTGCGGAAACGGTCTTTTTCACAACCGCGACTCCGCTTCTTTCGAGCGACGCCGATAGCGATATTAATTTAATCGCCTCCTGTTGGGATAACGATTTCGATTTCGAGGAGCCGGACGACCGGAGCCGCGGGAATTCGCCGCTGTGGTTTATCGAGATAGTCGCGCCTGCCAACGTTCTGATGACGTGGCCGCAGCCTTCGTGGGTAACGTCATGCGCGGATCAGGGGATCCGGTTCTCGGTTTCGGGCGAGGTTGCCCTGAATATGGCGAGCTGTGTTTTCGTTATCGGCCCGGACACGTTCTCTATCGCCAACCCCGAGCTTATCGCGGAACTCGACAGCGCCTTCGAATTCACTCCGGCGGGGGAGATTTTCTCCGACGGCCCGGTCTATGTCGCCCTTATTCAGGCGGAGGACATCCTCGGCAACCCGCTTTTCGTGCCGATTGAGTGGGTATTCTATGTCGATACCGAGCCGCCGTTTTTCAACTTGCTCCGTCCGGGAGAGGGCGATATGGTTCCGGAGGACGACTTCGGATTCACACTCTCCATATTCGACCCGGGCTGTGGGATCGACGAAGAATTAATTACGGTCGAAATCGCTATCGACTATGACACCTTCTTTTATACGGTCGATTCCAGCGGAATCCGCTGGGATGAACCCGCCGGTGAACTGGACTTTTTCCCGGCTTCGGCCAATCTGCCCGCCGGGGACGGCGACTCGTTAGATTTAAGGGTCTGTGCCGGAGACGATCCCGACCTTTGCCCGTCGAATACGGACTGCTTCGATTTCTCCTATTGGATCGAGCCGCACGTGGAATGCAGCACGAGCACCGATCCTTTCACGCCCAATTCCGACGGCTACAACGACGAGGTTATATTTTTCTGGCCGCATTTTTTCCGCGACGGCGCGGATATTACGATATTCGACATGCGCGGCGTTCCGGTGAGAAGCTATTCGGTTCCTCCGGGAGATTTTAAGACCGCCGCCTGGGACGGTATCGACGACAACGGTCGAAAATGCCCCGGAGGAGTGTATGTTTATATTGTTGAAGTCGGTGGCAGGCGCGTATGTTCCGGCACTTTAACGCTCGCACGCTAAAGAACGAGGTATTAGTATATTATGAGAATCGCATTCGCAATCGCTTTTTTTCTCATTTCGGTCGCCCTCGCGGGTATCGACAGGGGGCCAATCCTTTCCGCCGAAACACCTCACGCGGAAATGGTCGCAAATTTCCGGACGGAAAACCCATGTGCCGGCGAAGCATATTACCGCGAACTGGGCGGATCCGGCTGGTCGATCGTATCGGACACCGCCTTGTGCACACTTCATTATTTGGTAATGCCGGTGCTGCCATATCGACAGTATGAGTATTACATCCTTGCCGACAGCGACAGCCTCGGCCTATATACATTCTGGACCGCGCCGGAACCGGGAGACCACGTCGATCTTAATTTCTGCGCCTATGGCGACACGCGCACCGGCCTGATCGCCCATTGGGTTATAATCGACCATATTATGATGTGCGACCCGATGTTCGTGACCAACAGCGGCGACATGATAGAGGATGGCGAGGACACCGACGACTGGGACGAATATTTCTCCGAGCTTTGCGAATGGCACAATATCGCGCAATCCGTTCCATATTTTTACGCCATGGGCAACCACGACGACGAGTCTCCTTATTTCTACGACGCGGTAACTTTGCCGCATAATCCCTCCGGAACCGAAGAATACGCAAGCTGGGATTGGGGAAGATTACATTTCGTCGCTATAAATTCGGAAATCGATTACAGCACAACCAGCCCGCAATACGAGTTCCTCTCCGCCGATCTGGCGACCGCGTCGGAGAATCCCGATTACGATTTTATAATCGCGCTTGTTCATCGACCCTTCTATTCCAGCGGCTACCACGGGCGCGAAGAGGATATGGCCGATGCTCTGGAGCCGATGCTTATTGCAAGCGGTGTCGATCTGGTTATTCAGGGACACGATCACATGTATGAGCGGACACATCCGCAGGAGGGCGTAATATATATAGTTACCGGCGGGGGCGGCGCGCCGCCAAGCCCTATTTTCTTCTAGCTAGATTTATCCGCTTATGGCTATAATTTTTATCATCATCTTAATTTTCTTTTCGACGCAAGCGAGCGAAAACTCTCGATGTTCATGCACAATTACTCGAACGACATCGTGGATTCGCTTATTCTCATTTCGCCCGAAATGTCCGTCGCCGAAGGACTTCCGAAAATCCCCGAACTTATTATCCGGCCAAATCCATTTAACTCGGTTTGCCGTATCGAACTAACGGGGGCTAATGTTGAAAGCGGCGAACTAATTGTTTTCGGAATCGACGGCAGGCCGGTCCGGCGGCTGAAACCGGATAAGAGCGACGTCATTTTTTGGGATGGCATAAACGATGCGGGGAAGCCCATGCCGACGGGCGTCTATTTTATCTCGATAAACAACGATGTGCGCCGCGCCGGGAGGGTTGTTTTGCTCAAATAATCCGCGTCGATATTGATTTTCGGTTTGAGTTTCCATTTTAGAAGAAATAAGGTAAAAGGTAATAGGTAATAGGTAAAAGTGCCCCACCCCGCTGGATTTCGGCTTTCGCGGGAATGACAGGTTAGATGTGGGTTGGTTTTGACATTTGAGATTTGATTTGGCATTTGAGCTTTGACATTTGGATTTATCTTGTTTAATTGAAACGGATTAGACAACTTGTTCGCTTTTCCGGCAAAAATAAACGATCTCGAATTTATGACGTAAATTAAATCAACAGATAATAAACAGGAAAGGATCGACCGAATGATACAACGATACAGCAGAAAAGCGATGGCGAAGATATGGAGTCAGGAATACCGGTTTCGGAAATGGCTCGACGTCGAGATCGCAGTGTGCGAGGCCCAAAATGAATTGGGCTTTATCCCGGAAAAATCTCTGGCAAAAATAAAGGATAAGGCCGATTTCGCCCTCGAAAGCATACTTAAAAAGGAAAAGGAGAACCACCACGAGGTCGTGGCTTTCCTGCAAGTTCTGCAGAAAAAGGTCGGAAA
>DAOWNU010000082.1 GCA_030642425.1 bacterium
GAAAACGCATTAATAACCATTTTCTACAGGGAATCTAACGAATACTACTACCGATTAAATTAAACCCCGATGAGTTTTAGGACAGCCACCAGGAGCGGGGGAACGTCTTCCCCGACGCTCTGCGTCATTAAGCAGTCATTTTAATACGAGTCGGGCAATTTTGCATTGCTAATTGCTAATTTTGAATTGAATCTTTTACCTTCTTCACCTTCCTTACCTTCTAAACCCATTTGACAAACGAAAAATCTGCTATATATTACAAATGTAACCGATTTATTTTCAAAAGGAGAAAAATGAAAACGTTTGCAATTGTTTTGTCGATCATGCTCGCCGTTTCGATATTACTCGCCGATGGCGGCGGCCCGGACGCCTACGGCTATTTCTGGGCGGACGAGAGTGAAGCAATAGTCACTTACGACTGGATCGACCCCGATACGACTATCGAGGCCGTATTCACTTCCACCGACGATGCCGCGGCGGTTATAGACCTGCCATTCCCGATAAATTTCTACGACTCGACTTACAGCGACAGCATTATTGTAACCACGAACGGCATTCTGACATTTAACCGCACTATTGCAACAGAATATTATAATACTTCCATACCCGATGCGGATGCTCCAAACGCCGCGATCTATCCCTTATGGGACGATCAGGAGAAGGGCACAGGCTCACATCTTTATTACCAGACCGATGGCGCCGCGCCAAACAGAATCTTCACAATAACATGGTTCAATTGGTTCCATCTTAGCTATGATTCCGATCCGGATGACCCGCTGTTCTATCAGGTTCGTATTTACGAGACCACCGGCTCGGATGCGAACGATATTCTTTTCCAATATCTCGACCCCGCGATGAGCGATATTCGCTATACAAACGGCGGCGAGGCGTCTATCGGAATCGAAAATTCCACCGGGAGTATCGGTCTTCAATACTCTTACAACACCGCTTCTTTAGACTCCGGAAGGGCGATACTTTTCTGGAAAGAGCCAACTTCCAGCCACGATTGCGGCGTGATCTCGATCAACTCTCCCACCGGGGACATTATTACGGGATGGCCGCACGATGTCGAGGTTGTAATCCGCAACAACGGTTCGGAAGATGAGACGACCGTTCCCGTGTTTGTGGACATAATTTCCGCAACCGGCGACACCGTTTATTGCGAATCCGAGACCACCGCGATAGATTCCGGCGCATACGATACGCTTGCATTCCCCGACTGGACCGCTATCGGCGGCGGCACATACCATATTTATTGCGAGGTGCTCGTCGCGGGGGATACGGTTCTGTTCAACAACGAGAGGAGCGATTCGGTTATCGCGTGGGAGCACATATCTCAGGGCGGCCCTGACGGTTTAGGCTATGTTTGGTTCGATTCCTACAATGCAAGCGGCCCGGCCTATATCGCGCCCCCTATCGCCGACGCCGTGCCTATCGATTCCCTTTACGGCGACGACAGATACAGAAGGTTCGAACTGCCGTTCACATTCCCGTATTACGAAGGGTTTTTCGACAGCGTCTGGATCTCCACGAACGGCTGGCTGTCTTTCGACAGCACAATGACATCGTCGCATTTGGGAAACGACTCTATCCCGGATCCCTTTGTGCCAAATGCCCTTCTGGCAGTTCTCTGGGACGATTCCGACGTCGATACTACCGCCGATTCCACCGCCTCTATTCGATTCTATCACGACACTCTGTCCGGCTGCTGCTGGATCATCTGGAATCAAATCAGGCTTCCCTACTCCAGTTCAATTTCCGATGTCACATACGGCGTGAAACTATATACGGACGGGGCTATCGAGTATCATTATCTGGACGCGCATTGCGAAGACGATCCCGGCCGCGATTACGGCGGCGAAGCGACAGTCGGGATCGAGAACCTCGACGGCACGGACGGTCTAACCTACGAATACAACGGCATGCCATTCGGAAATCCCCTGTTCGACCATTTCGCGATACGCTTTGTCCCCCCGTGGTCGGGGCCGGACACAACCGCGCCGGTCTTTGTGCACTCGCTGCCGGAGAGCCTTTATGCCGTCCCCCCCGAATTCTGTATCGGAGTTCCGGTGCAGATCAGGGATTATAACACGGTGGAAAAGGAAACGCTCTACGTTACATACCCCGCTGCCTCAGCCATAGCGCCGGATTCTTCGCTGGGCGAAATGTATTACTTCACTATCTGCGGCCTTCAGCTCGACGATTCGGTCGCCTACTATTTCGCCGCGAGCGACACTATCGGGAACAGGGGCGTTTCCGTCGCATATAATTCGTGGCTTCTCAATCCTCATCAGGGCGGCCCGGATATCACCGGCTATCGTTTTGTCGATTCGTGGGCCGAATGGGATTCGATGGCTCCCATAGTCGATTGGATCGAGCTAAATCCAGACTCCGGCGGCGCCGGAATCGAGATCGCATTCGGCTACAGCGGACTCTCCGAGCCGATTCCATTCTCGGAACCCGTTCCCTTTTACGGTATCATCAGCGGGGGGATTATTGTCAGCGAAGACGGTTGGATGTGCATGGACACGAGCGCTTCGGTTGCCATGGCCGCGATCCCGCCTTCACCGTTCCCGAATTCCGCGGTCCCGAACGCGGTCGTTGCGCCGCTCTGGCTCGATCTCGAAGAAGAATACAGCGGACTTACCGGCGGCGCGGTCTATTATCACGACTATGTGGTGGATTCTACCGGAGCGAGTTTTTTTATCGTTCAGTGGGATATGTTCGAGATTGGCACGATTTCGCCCGACCTGCTCCGTTTTCAGGCGAAGATATATTACGATTGCTTCATGTTCGGCTCGCGGATTGAATTTAACTATCGGAACATCGAGGATTTCGACCGCAATGTCGCGGGGATATGTATCGAACACGACACCGGTTACGACGGACTCGCGTATCTCTATCTTAACGACCCGGCCGGCGCGCCAATCCCGATCAACGGCAGCGCGGTTCTTTTCTATCAGCCCGATCTGAACGATGTTGCGGAGATAGAGCTGCCGGAGAAATTCTCGATTGACATCTATCCCAACCCTTTTAACGCCTCGGTTACAATCGATATTAGGGGGTTAGGCGGCGCGGCTTCGATAGAGATATTCGATATCAACGGCAGAAAGGTCGGGGAATATTTCTCATTCGATAAATCTGTCAGGATAGTTTGGCTCGGCGACGATTTGGACGGTGAGCAGCTGCCTTCGGGATTGTATTTCGCAAGGCTCTCGACCGGCGGCGACATTTACATCCGCCGACTCGTTTTGCTGAAATAATCGATAGGAAATACCGCGATTGCCCTGAAACGCGAGGAATACCGCGAGGACAAACACTACGGCTGGCTTTTAATAGAAAGGCCTTGACAATTGGTAAATGATGGCTTTAATTGAATAGCGAGAATGAGAATAATTCGGATAAGAAAGGGAACTCTTTTATTATGGGAAAAGCACCTAACCCACTTGCAGAAGTTTTCGGCCATTTAATCGGCGACTTCTCCGATAAAGCTAAACGATACCGGAGACGCCGACTCTGCCCCTTTAATAATATCGTCCCGAATTGCACAAAAGATAAAGCTAAAAGGCCGCTGGGTGTTTGCAGCGTTTTCTATGGAGACTCACCGGTCATTACTTGCCCGATAAGATTTCGCGAAGATTGGATTATAACCGACGATGCGGCCTCTTTCTTTTTCGACGAAAACGCCGAATGGAGTTCTCTTACCGAAGTCCGCTTGAACGATGCCGAGGGCAACTCGGCGGGCAATATCGACGTCGTTCTCGTCGCATACGACGATAAAGGCAGAATTTACGATTTCGGGGCGGTGGAAATACAGGCCGTCTATATTTCCGGCAATGTCCGTAACCCTTTTGAATATTACATGGAGAAGCCCGAGAAACGCTCCGCTCTGGATTGGTCTAACGAACCGAATTATCCGCGTCCGGATTTTCTATCTTCTTCGAGAAAACGGCTTATACCGCAACTCTTATTTAAGGGTGGCATCCTAAATAATTGGAAAAAGAAAACCGCCGTGGTAATCGACAGGGCTTTTTATAACACATTGCCGGAAATGAAAGAGGTTCCTAAAACAAAAGCGCAGATAGCATGGCTAATCTACGATTTGGTTCTGTCCGGAGAAAAAGGAAACAAGCGATATACGCTGAAAAAGGTCGATGAGAAATATACGGAATTCAAAACATCGCTCGCCGCGATTACGACGCCACTTCCGGGCGATATGAAGAATTTCATGAACAAGCTACAGGATAAACTCGACGATAAGTTAGAAACTCCGCCCGACAATAAGACAATTGAGAACCCTTTTAAATGAGCAGAATTGAGCAAATAGAGTTATACCCCGGCATTTTCGGAAAAACGGCGAGAAAGCCGGTTAACGTGGCGACAGTCCCGTTGAGAAGCCCCTTCCGTTACCCGGGCGGAAAAACGTGGTTCGTTCCGACGTTCAGGGAATGGATGCGTTCTTTAGATAGAAATCCCGAATTGCTAATCGAGCCGTTTGTTGGCGGCGGGATAATTAGCCTCACAGCATTATTTGAAAATCTGGTGCCGGGTGTCGTAATGGTCGATCTCGACGAAGATATAGCGGCGGTCTGGCAGGTCGTTATTAACGGCGACGCGAAATGGTTAGCCGAAAAAATCGGTAGTTTTGAACTAAACGGCGACACCTTGAAAGAAGAATTATCGAAAAGGCCCGCGAATACGCGAGAGAGAGCTTTTCAAACAATACTCAAGAACAGGACTTTTCACGGCGGAATTTTGGCCAACGGTTCCGGCATTATGAAATACGGCGAGAACGGCAAGGGCATTAGCTCGCGCTGGTATCCGAAAACGTTATATAAAAGATTTATGAATATTGATTCTATTGCCGGGAAGATCGATTTTCGCCGCGTCGATGGCCTCGGGGTTATGGAAGAATTTGCGGATAATGAAAACGCCGTGTTCTTTATCGACCCGCCATATACTGCGGGCGGGAAAAACGCGGGGCGGCGGCTATACAAATATAACGAAATAAACCACAGGCGGCTTTTTGCGATATGCGCCGAATTGAAGGGCAATTTTTTGATGACCTACGACGTTTCCGACGGGGTTAAGGCGATGGTTGCGGCGCACGGTTTCGATATGCGCACGATACCGATGAAGAACACGCACAACAACAGGATGTTCGAGCTGGTCATCGGCAGGGATTTAAGCTGGTTCCCCTCGCTCCCACGGTCTCCGTGGGTAGCGAAACGGGGCGACGCTTCGCGTCGATAGGTTGGGAAGAGGACGCAGAGCGTCGGAGAATAAGCTACACCGCAGAGCGGAGTAGCGAGAATAAAAACACCACGGATGGCTAAAAATAGAGGATAAGTGACGCAGAGCGTCGGGGAAGACGTTACACCGCAGAGCGGAGTAGCGAGAGAAACTTGCCATGAAAAAAACCGGACTGAACATACAAATTATAGCAATTGCGGCGCTTGGCGTTGCAACTGCCTTTGCCCAAGGCCTCCACATTACGCCGGTGGATACGGTTTTTACCGACACAACAATTGCGGAAACGAGAGTGACCGCTCTTTCGTCGTTGGGCGATATCAATGGCGACGGCTATGAGGATTTAGGAGTCGCATTTTCCAGTGGTTGGTCGACTTCGATGCGTTTGTCTTCACGTGTGATTCTTTATTTTGGTAACGCCGAGGGCAGGTTTAATAATGATTGGGAATATTATTTCCCGGCAATCGATAGTGAAGAGTGGAACTCAGCAGTGATAACCATGAAGAGAATAGGCGACGTAAATAATGACGGTTGGGACGATATGGCGCTAGGTATGCCCGGCTATACTTGGTGGGGTTATTGCTCAGGAAGGGCCTGGATATTCTATGGGGAGCCGGGTATGGACACAATACCCGACTGGCAATGGACGGCGAACCATGGTGTTTATTACAATTATTTTGGACAAGAGATACACGACGCTGGTGATTGGAACTCAGACGGTTACGACGATTTCGTTATAAGCGCTCCATGGAACGATGGAGGTGGAGAAGGAGACGTTTATCTTATTCTCGGCGGCGACCCGCCGGACACATCGGCTTATATGTCATGGCACGGCACCGAAATGGAGGAACACCTCGATTGCATAGGCAGCGCGGATGTGGACGACGACAGCAAAAAGGAGCTATTATTTTATAACCAAACAGGATATTGGGATTGGACGGATACGAGCCGGGGCGATACCCTAACGATGAGACTTTATAAAACAAACGAAACCACGCTTGATACGTTAATTAGCAAATCGTTTTTATTTACGGATAACTACGGTTGCGAATTAGCTTTTTATAAGCCAGATTCGGCTAACTTCGTTTACTCATTTTATTGGAAACCAAGTCTTTTCCTTGTTCCCGACAGCTTTTTCCTTTTCAATTTTATATGGAGAGATGACTCTTTTCACATAGAGGACCTTAATCTACGTGATATAATTTTCTGTTACGATTCGAACCTTATACCGCTGATAGTCAATATCAACACGATTAAAGACCTTAATGGAGATCACCAGAATGAAATAATAGGAGAACTTTATTATTCTGAGCGATCTTGGAGCGACGCTTTCCATTGGAGGGCTAAAGGCAGGTTTTTGATACTCGATCCCAATGATCATCTTAACTTATTATATACGTCCGATTCTTTGTTTACCCACGATGCTTGGAACAAACCCAAAATGACGACTTTAGATTTCAACGGCGACGGCAAAGACGAAATCTTCATTGGCAATACGCCTTTCCATGACCACGAATACGGTTTTATCGTGTTTACCACGGGTGATTGGGAAAGCATAGAAGAGCAAGTCGAAATAACGAACCAGAACTCGCTTGCCGGGTCTTTTGGGAATACTATCCATTTTGATTTGGATATGCAGGGGCAAGCGGAAATCAGTTTATACGATATAACGGGAAGAAAGATTCGCGAAAAAGTTATAGTTGTGAACAAAGGTCGCAATTCATTTTCGTTCGGCGAGCTAAACTCCGGCGTCTATTTATACCGGATAAGATTCAATGGATCCGAAGAGAATTTAAATGGGAAGTTAGTATACATTAGATGAATGAGGGAGAATCAAAATGAACCACATCGAAAAAGTTATATTTGTTATTTCCCCTCGCTCCCACGGTCTCCGTGGGAGAAAATGGGGCGACGCTCCGCGTCGATGGGACGGGAAGAGGACGCAGAGCGTCGGGAAAACGCTACACCGCAGAGCGGAGTAGCGAGAATAAATTTATGTTATTTTCAAATAGTTCTTGACTTTCACGGATTAGCCCGTTTATTCACTATCGAAGTTGTTTGTCGATCTTTTTAAAATATGGCTGAAAAGGCGCAAAAGGCCGTGGTTGAGCGGAGTAGAAGGTGTTTCGGTTTGGGTAGAAGGCCTCTCGGTTTGGGTAGAAGGCCTTTCGATATGAGTAGAAGGCCTCTCGGTCCGGGTAGATGATCTCTCGGTCCGGGTAGAAGGTCTCTCGATATGGGTAGATGGTCTCTCGGTCCGGGTAGAAGGTCTCTCGATATGGGTAGATGGTCTCTCGGTCCGGGTAGAAGGTGTCGCGGTTTGGGTAGAATATGACGCAGAGCCGGTAAAAATCGATTTTGAGAACGTTCTTTTCGCCGCCGGGGAGATAAAGAACAACGGCGGGCAGTAAATAATCGAAAAACAAAGGGGCAGAA
>DAOWNU010000397.1 GCA_030642425.1 bacterium
ATCGACGCTTTGGTTACCGCGCCGTTATCCAAGGCGGGATTGAAACTTGCGGGGCACGATTATCCGGGGCACACCGAAATTTTAAAGGAGATCGCGGGCGTTAATCGGGTTGTTATGATGTTGCTCTCCGACGATTTCAGGGTGATTCCGGCGACGAGGCATATCCCGCTGAAGGCGGTGCCGGACTCGATTAGCGAAGACCTTATTGTCGATACGGTCGGAATCACACGGCGATCTCTTATCGAATACGAGGCGATTATCAATCCCCGAATCGGTGTTCTCGCGCTTAACCCGCACGGCGGCGAGGGCGGTATGCTTGGAGATGAGGAAGAGATTATTACCGCCGCTATCGAAGTCCTGAGAGCCGAAGGTTTCGATATTCGGGGGCCGCTTGTGCCGGACACGACATTTATCCCGGAAATTCTCGGAAAATTCGACGCCATTATCGGGATGTATCACGATCAGGTGCTGACGCCGTTCAAGATGGCCGCCTTTTCCACGGGGGTCAACGCGACATTGGGATTGCCTTTTATTCGCACAAGCCCCGGCCACGGAACGGCTTACGACATCGCCGGGAAAGATGCCGCCGACCCATCGAGCATGATAGAAGCTGTACGGCTCGCGGTGAAATGGTCGAACGCTATTTCAGCAAAATAGCGTTTGCAGAAATTCCTTCGCCGGAAACCGACCTTATCAAATACATTCCAGAAGGTAGTTCCTCGCCGTTTTCACCCCTGCCGTCCCAGAACGCCGGCTCATAATCATCGACCTCGATTTTTCTGACAAACCTTCCCGAAAGATCGAGAATATAAATATCCCCGGGCGCGCTTATCCGGCATTTTGTATTGAAAGGATTGGGAATAACCGAAATCCCGGCGTTTTTCGGCAGCGCCCTCTCGTCGATATGCGAAGGCTCGATATAGAACTCCCACTCCGTCAGAAGCTCGTTCGGCTCCCCCAAAATCACAAGGTCGAAAAGTGTAATCAACACACTAACTGTTTCTCCCGGTTCGACCACAAGCCCGGCGGAATTCAGATCGATAAAGACCGTGTCGTCCTCGTAAAGGAACGAAATGCTGAGCGGATCGACTGTTACGGAATCGAATACGCCGATAAAGCTCGGGATATCCAACCCGCTGCCGGCATCCTCGAAATAGAGTTTCACTGGGAGATCGATATTCGGGACAGTCGCTCCGGAATCAGGGAAAATAAAGGCGAGTTCCGGAGCATGTCGATCAACAAAGAAACACCAGCTTGCGGGCAAAAACTCCCCCGGATTGCCCAGCACGTCCTCGATCTCGAGCAGGCTGACCTCGACTCTATCGCTATCTCCGAAATAATCCTCGAAAATGAGCATTGTGTCGGTAACAGTTAGCTCCGGGTCAAGTGAAGAATAGGTTACACCATCGACAGACAGGCTGACCGAAGCCGGATCGATACCGTCGGGATCGGCAATATCGAGAGTCACGGCAAACGTGTCCAGCGAAATCCAGACGCTGTCCAGCGGGAAAAATCCGATAACGACCGGCCCCTCGCTAAAAGGTGTCGTGTGGGTGCGAATAACGCCGTTGCCATAAGTCGCCGCGTAAATATAATACGACCCGGAACCGTCGGGCAAAACAGCGATATCCATAATCTCGTAACCTATCGAATCGCCCAGATGTCCCCATGACGCTCCACCGTCGAAAGAACGTATTAGACCGTAGCGGCCGCCTGCGAGAATGTTATTCGGCGAAACGGGGGATATCCAGACGCAGTTCGACGGCGCGGACGGCATGTCTATATGAGTCCACGTTTCCCCGCAATCGCCGGTGCGCGAGACCCCGGCCCAGTTGGCCATAAACATTATCGAACTGTCCGAATGCGCGACCGCCAGATCGATAGGGCCTCGATCTTCCGTGAAAGTAGTGTGGATCGACCACGTTCTGCCGAAATCGGGCGAAAAATGCAGTCTTCCGCCGTCGTCCCAGGCCCAGACACGGTTGTTCGCGGTTGGATCGACTGTAACACCGAGCGGAATTGAATGCAGCATGGGGTCATACACGGTTTCCCATATTTCGCCGCCGTCCGTGGAACGTTCTATTCTCTCGCCCCAGCCGAAAAGCGTCCCCGGATCGACATTATCGTAAATAACGCCTTGCGCCAAATATAGCCAGCAAACCGCCATAGGGCCGTAGGTGTTGCCGTAGTCGTTGCTGCGCAGGATGCCGTCGGAAAAGGAGCCGATCCCCAACGCCGCGAATAACGTTTCCGCCGTATTCGGGTGCAGCGTGAAGCCGTTATACCAGTTGAGAGTGTCCCAAACTCCACCCGCATCGGGCGTTCTCATCAGCCTGCACGAAGGCTCGGACGATCCTTCCGAAACACAATATACGGAATCCGGCGAGTTCGGATCGGGCATAACCTGAATAATCCGGCCGCCGTGCGGGCCTAGCGTTTCCCAAATTTGCGCGGTCAGCGGGATTGTCAGGAACAAGACCAGAATTATTATTGCCGCTACTTTTCTCATCGTCCCTCCCAAAAATGTGATTTATTTTGCCGAAAAAAAGTGGATCGGTGTTTTAATAATAATGGTAGCGTTGCGTTAAATGGGTCTATTTTATAGTTCATAGTTGACATATTCTCTACTTACTTTCTTTCATTAAATGG
>DAOWNU010000084.1 GCA_030642425.1 bacterium
CGCCGCGGTCAAGGCGGAGATATTCGGTTTCGACTACGGGTCGATTCATATCGAGGGCGGGTTCGCCTCGGCGGAAGACCTTATCAAAACCGCCAGCGGAGAGACCGGTCACGGGTCTGTGCCGGAAGATGTCCGCGTGGCGATGGCGATTGCCCGCGAGGCCTATTCCAAATCCAAGCTGCCGCTGCTTATCGATGTTGTGTCGGACCATTTTTTCGGAAAGATGTATGTTGGGAGAATGCTTTCCAGCGGGCGCGAATTTCTCGCGGAATATGTCCGGCGCTGGGCGGATATAAAAACCCTGACCGCATATTTGCGGATACGAATCGCCGGATTGCCAATCGAGGATTTCAAGCGGTTCTTTATCGAGGGGGGCCACATCGACCGCGCGGAATATCGAACTTTCGAGGCGCTGGAACTGGACGGTATCCCGGCGCGGCTCGTGTTTTCGCCCTACGGCAAACCCCTTGCGGACGCGGTCTCGCGCCTTGTGCACGAAAACAGTTTCCAGCCGCTGTCGGGATTGACAAACGTGATACTCGAGGATTTCCTGCGGCAGAATATCTATATCAGTTTCGGGCTGGAAGTGGTTCTGGCCTATGCCTTCCTTGTGTGGCGCGAGCTTCGGGCGGTCGGGGCGATAATCCGGATGAGACGGGCGAAAATAGACCGCGAGAAGATTATTGAGAGAGTGTATTATGGCGAATTATAAGACGGCGGTTATCGGCGATATTGCGACATGTCTGCCTTTCAGGGCTATGGGCGTGAAAGCGATAATCGCGGAGGAGGCCGACAATCTGTCCGGCGAAGTCGAAAAGCTGGTCAAAAGCGGCGAGTTCGGGGCGATATTCATTGCCGAAGCGCTCTCGGAAGAGCTGTCCGAGATAATCGAAGCGGCCCGCTATGAGACCTTGCCCTCGATAATTCTAATTCCGACAGTTACCGGCAGCCTCGGGAAGGGCAAAGGCGCGATACGCGAGACTATGAAACGCGCCGCCGGCAGGGATATTATGGGGGAAGATTAGGTTTTGATGGCGGCTTTTTTTGGTATCGGAGGCCGTAAAATGGCATAAAAGGCCGTAGTTATTGGGTTTGCACTCTGTCGAGTGTCGAGTGCAGCCTGTCGAGAGGTAATTGCAGTTTGTCGAGAGGCCAATGCAGCTTGTCGGGAGGCCAATGTAGCTTGTCGAGAGGCTAATGCAGCTTGTCGAGAGGCTAATGCAGCTTGTCGAGAGGCCAATGCAGTTCGTCAAAAACCGTCTGCACTTGTTGAAAAACGAATTGTAGATAAAAATTAAGTAAAAAAGAGTGGATTATGCCGGGAAAAGCGAGATAACCCGAAAGGAATTTTTTATCATACCGATTATTAAAGACATTCGTAAAGCGCTCGAATCCAAAATCGAAAAGAAAAACAAGTTTTAAATAGGAGATTGTTATTATGTCCGAAGAAAAAATCGGAAGGATCGTAAAGGTTTCCGGGCCGCTGGTTGTCGCGGAAAATATGACCGGCGCAAAGATGTATGACGTTGTCCACGTTTCCGAAAAACGCCTTCTTGGCGAGATAATCGAGCTGCTCGGCGACACCGCTTCGATACAGGTCTATGAGGAAACCGGTGGGCTTGGCCCCGGCGAACCTATTTATCTAACAAACGCGCCACTCTCGGTGCATCTCGGGCCGGGGCTTCTGACATCTATCTACGACGGCATCCAGAGGCCTCTGGATATTATCGCCGCCGAGGCCGGGGATTTTATCACGCGCGGAATTACGGCAGACCCCCTGCCAAAAAACAAAAAATGGGATTTCGTTCCACGGGTCGAAGTCGGCCAGCAAGTTATCGGCGGGGACATTTTCGGAACCGTTCAGGAAACTTCGATCCTCGAACACAGGCTGCCCGTTCCGCCCGGAATTAACGGCGAAGTTGTCGCTATCGAATCCGGCGAGCACGTGATCGAAGACGTGGTCTGTGTTATAAAGGACGAAGAAAATGTCGAGCACGAATTGAAAATGTATCAGATATGGCCGGTGAGGACCGGCCGGCCGTTCAAGAAAAAATATATGCCGATAGAGCCGCTGTCGTCCGGCCAGCGCGTGATGGACACCTTTTTTCCCGTCGGCAAGGGCGGGACCGCGTGCGTCCCGGGGCCGTTCGGGAGCGGGAAAACGGTTATTCAACATCAGCTTGCAAAATGGGCCGACGCCGATCTGATCGTCTATGTCGGCTGCGGCGAGCGTGGGAACGAGATGACCGACGTCCTGACAGAATTCCCCGAACTGATCGACCCGAACAGCGGCGAACCGCCTATGAAACGCACCGTGCTTATCGCGAACACGTCCAATATGCCGGTGGCGGCGCGCGAGGCCTCGGCTTATACCGGCATGACTATCGCGGAATATTTCCGGGATATGGGCTATTCCGTCGCGCTTATGGCGGACTCGACCAGCCGATGGGCAGAGGCGATGCGCGAGATATCCGGCCGTCTCGAAGAGATGCCCGGCGAAGAGGGATATCCGGCATATCTCGGGCGCCGGATAGCCGAGTTTTACGAGCGTTCGGGCTGGGTCGAGAATATCGGCTCGAAGCCTTCCAGAGGCGCGCTCTCGGTTATCGGGGCGGTATCGCCCCCCGGCGGCGACCTCGCCGATCCCGTTGTCCAGGCGACACTTCGGGTTGTTCGCGTGTTCTGGAGCCTCGAAGCGGAGCTGGCCTATCGCAGACATTATCCGGCGATCTCGTGGATAAACAGCTATTCGCTCTACGGCGACACTTTCGACGATTACTACCGCGAGCACAACTCGCCCGAATTCCCGGAGAATCGCTCGAAAGCGATGGCGCTTCTTCAAAACGAGGCGGAGCTTTCGGAAATCGTGAAGCTCGTGGGCGCGGAGGCTCTCGACCCCACGGACAGGCTCACTCTCGAGGCATCCAGAAGCATCCGCGAGGATTTTCTTCAGCAAAACGCCTTTGTGGAGGAGGACACATATTGTTCCCCGAAAAAGCAGGACCTTATGCTGAAAGCCATTCTAAAGTTCGAGGAGGAGGCCCGCAAAGCCCTGGGCCGCGGCGCGCCATTTATTAAGATCGATGAGCACGATATCCGCGAGGAGATAGCGCGGATGAAATATATCGACGAGGCCGAAGTGGAGGCGAAGATCGGTTCGATAATCGAGCGCCTGCCAGTGCTTATGGCCGCGCTTGTGCCGGAGGAATGAAAAAAATGAATATTCTCTCCTACAATAATGACTTAGAAATTCAGTGGGAGTATATATCCGACGAGTCGGTGAGCAAGGAAACACCTTGATACTATTTATAGATGAAAGCGGAATCGACCATAGAGATTCACCCCATGAAGTATTAGCAGGTGTGTTAATTCGAGAGGAAAATCTATGGGATTTGGTTTGTGAAATGGCCGACTTAGAGAGAACACATTTTGGGGATCTATGGAAGAACCTTACTAATAAAGAGAAAAAGGGAGCGGGGTTACTTAAAAGGGATGTTTTTAGATGGGCTGCACAGGACAAAAAAATATCCGTTGAAGATAGGGTAATGCTAACCAGGTCCTTTTTAATTAAGAATCGTCATAAGCAAAAGCCGAAACGTATCGAGTTCACTGCTTTTGGACAATCGTGCATAGCTTATGTTGCCGACGTTCTGAAAATTGTATCGGAAAAATATGGCTTGGAAGTAATCGCATCTATTTTGCCGAGGGATATAAAGATACCGGATAGTCGATTATTGCGAAGGGATTATGTATATTTCTTGGAAAGATATTATTATTATCTCGATAGCGGAGATAGAGGCATTTTGGTTTTCGATGAATTAGACAGGTCTCAAGCTCATATACTCATCGGGCAGATAAAAGACTATTTTGTGAAATCTTTTAAAGGAAGAGAAAGGAGTAAAAGAGTTGTCCCCGTGCCATTTTTCGTGCATTCGGACTTAACAACTGGTATTTTCCTTGCTGATTTAGTAGCATATTGTTTGAATTGGGGTTGGAAAGATTATAAAGAAACAACTCCACCTCGTCCGGAGATAGGATTATTCGTTAGGGAAATAGTAAAAATGGGATTTGTAAAGAATATCGTAGATGAAAGCGGAAAAAGATATACAGCGAAAAGTATATTCTTCATAGATGATTTGGGTATTGAAAAAAAAGGAGCCAATAGATAATACCGGAGCAAGCTTGCTGCAGTGATTATCCAAAGCCTCCACTGGATAAAATAGTAATGGATTTACATTTGTCAAGGAATTTTTTCAGTAAGAAATGCAAATGAAACCTTCGCAGGTAAATAAGAAGCTTATATGGGATTTCGACTGGGACGAGTCGGAATACGACACCGGGGAGTTCGAGCGGTGGTATGTCCGGCGCGTGCTGACCCGCGGGATGAAGGCCGATATCATACGTGTCGGGATAGAAACGATTCGTCTTTATTGGGAATCGCTAAGGTTGCCAGAACACATTCGATATTTCTGGAAATGGTATTTTTCTAAAGGAGCCGCTTAGATGTCTGTTCTTACCGAACATCAGAAAAGGCTGTTAAAAGCTATCGCAGCGATGCCTCTTAGCAAAGTGTTTTATCTCACGGGAGGAACGGCGCTCGCCGAATTCTATCTCGGTCATCGCTATTCGGAAGACCTCTATTTCTTCACCGCCAATTCCGAAAATATCCTAATTCTTCAAGAACAATTACACTCGATAGCGGACAAGCTCGATATGCAATGTGATATCAAACGTTCGAGCGAGTTCTTCACCGAGGTCGTTTTCGAGCCGGAAAATATTCTCACGCACTGGGCGGTCGATACGCCGGTGAAGCTCGAACCCCTTGTTTTCTCGGAGGAATACGGCATTTCAATCGAAAGCGAACTGGACATCGGGTGCAATAAGATAAGCGCGTTCTATGATAGGTGGTCGGTTAAGGATATGGTCGATCTCTATTTTCTTGAAAAGGACGGCTACCCTTTTGCGATGCTCTACGAAAGGGCGCAAGAGAAACACGCCGGTCTGGACGACTACTGGATGGCGGTGGCGCTTTCGCAGGTTAATAAAGTTACAACATTGCCGCGAATGATAAAGAAAGTGACTGTCGAGGAATTGCGCGAACATTTCTTGAAAATCGCAAAAAAACTCGCTCCGAAAGAAGAACCGGGAGGGTAAAATGACCGATGACATGATTCTGTTAGACGGCGTGAGATACCACCGCTACGAACCGAAAAGTGAGTCAGAGTTCGAGCGGATGGTGGTGGAGAACGCGAGGGAGATTTTCGGCGGGGACGCGATATATCTGGATATAAAGAAGCTCATCAAGACCGAGTGGGGCAAGGGAACGATACCGGACGGTTATCTTTTCTATCCGGAGCAAAAGCGTTTCGTGTTGGTGGAGGTCGAGCTGTCGAGTCACCCTGTCTATGAACACATCTCGAAACAGGTCAACAAGTTCATAAGCGCATTCTCGAATTATAAATCGCGCCAGAAACTCGCCTCTGTGCTGAAAGACCACATCGAGGATAATCCATTATTGATAAAGCGGATACAGCCGTTGCTCGGCATGAAGGGGCTTTACGAGTTTCTGGAGTTTGAGGTTTTTGAACCGCTTGCGGATTCCAAAGCATTCGAGGTTTTTGTGATAATCGAAGATGAAACACCGGCTGTGATCGAGGCGTTGAGTTGGCTTAATCCTCACCCGCAATTGATCGAGGTCACGGTTTACGCCCGCGAGGGCGCGGAGACAGTGAAGGCGATGAGGTTTGTGCCGCAGTATCAGATTGCACCGCGAACAGAAAAGCTAGAGAAAGAACAGGAGACCATAAGACCCGCAGACGTCCTTGAAGAGATGACCAACGATTTGATAAAATGGTTTAAAGGCGAATTCGTAAACGCTGCGATAAACAAAGCGCAGGAATACACAGGATTGGCTATCTTAAAACCCGGTGCCCAAAAAGCAAACAACATCTGCGAAATCCACACTCAAAAAACGAGAGTTAAGCTTCACATAAGACTTGAATACGATTCGATTATAAAACCGACGAATTTCACGGAAAAAGTGGGATGGCTTAGTTGGTGGAGCGATGGCGATACCGTAGCAAGAATACGTAATAGATCGGAACTTGACGAGGCTAAACGTTTAATAAGTTTGGCGTATGAACAACTTGAACGGCAAGCTATTTTGGGAATAAGAAAAGAGCAAGAACCTTTTACCCAGACTAAAGTTGTTGGAAAGCTACTGCCAAGCATTGCTTATAAACTTCCTATCCTTGCGGTTTTGTTGGAGAATAACGGTCATTTACACAGAAGTGAATTCCTGTATTCTATCGGAAACTACTTAAAAGATATTATGACCAATTCAGACTTTGAAAAAACACCGAAGGGACAACGAGAAATCTGGAAAGACCATGCAGCCAGCAGAGCGTATAGTATGAAAAAAGAAGGTCTTATTTTATGCGAAAACGGCGAGGATTGGTATATTACAACCACTGGTCGAAAATACTACGAAGGCCATAAAAATGATATGTGACTGTCATTATTTACTGGGGCTTGTTCTTTAAAATTGCAGTTCCGTTCGTTGAAATCGGGTTTGGAGTCTTTATAAAGTTGACGGAGGTCTTTTAAACGGAATAAAAAGTCTTTTTAAAGTTGACAGGGGTCTTTTAAACGGAATAAAAAGTCTTTTAAAAGTTGACAGGGGTCTTTTAAACGGAAGAAGAACTCTTTGGAACGCAAAAAAAGTCTTTTAAAAGACTGAGCGATAACAACTTAACCGAAAAGCACAGTTTATGTGCATAAAACGCGCCATTTTGAACAAAACTATCGCATATTGCAAAAAACAGGATGAGAAGAAAAAATTACAATAACCGGAGGATCACATGCTGAAAGAATACAGAACAATAACAGAGGTCGCGGGGCCGCTGCTCGTGGTCGAGGGCGTCGAGGGCGCGACGTTCGAGGAGCTGGTCGAAATCACGCTGCCCGACGGCGTAAAGCGGCGCGGCAAAGTGCTCGAAGTCAACCGCGACAAGGCTATTGTCCAGCTTTTCGAGGGCACGAGCGGTGTCGATGTTTTCGGCTCGCGCGTGCGTTTCCTCGGGCGCGGGATAGAGCTTGGAGTCTCGAAAGACATGCTCGGGCGCGTTTTCGACGGCCTCGGGCGCCCTATCGACGACGGCCCGGAAATCCTTCCCGAAAAGCGCCTCGATATCAACGGCGCGCCGATAAACCCTTATGCCCGCGAGTTTCCCGACGAGTTTATCCAAACCGGCGTGTCCGCTATCGACGGCCTGAACACGCTCGTCCGCGGCCAAAAGCTGCCGATATTCTCCGGCGCGGGGCTTCCGCACAATCTGCTTGCCGCACAGATCGCGCGTCAGGCGAAGGTGTTGAGCTCCAGCGAATCTTTCGCGGTGGTTTTCGGCGCGATGGGTATCACGTTCGAGGAGGCCGAGTTTTTCCGAACCGAGTTCGAGAAAACCGGCGCGCTCGAGCGTGCGGTGTTGTATCTCAATCTCGCCAACGACCCCGCTATCGAGCGAATATCCACGCCGCGAATTGTCCTGACAACCGCGGAATTCCTCGCGTTCGAGAAAGGGATGCACATCCTAGTCATCCTGACCGACATGACCAACTATTGCGAGGCGTTGCGCGA
>DAOWNU010000116.1 GCA_030642425.1 bacterium
CCGAGAATTCTGCCATTTGGCGACGGCGGCGGCATGAGCCTGTCGAAACGCAGATCGACCCCATTTTCTGCATCGGGATCGATACCGAGCACAAGCTGTGTGGTCGCGGAACCTGAATTTAAGTTAATATCTATCGTTATGTCCGGGGAAGCCAATCCCGGTTCCTTGCGACTGCCGGCATCCGCGGCATCGGCATAAAGGACGGCATCCTCGAGGCCATAGAGCCAGTAAGCATTCCCCGGTTCGATCCATTCAGTGGCGAGATAACCGCCGTCGGAGAAAGAATATACAGGCCCGCTCCAGATAGAACTATCGGGTAGAGTAATGAGATCGGAAACGTGAACATGACCCGCCGCCGGGCCGCCGATAAGATTCCATCCGGGATGTATCTCCGTCCGGATCCACTCGTTATATACACCGTGGAAACTCGAAGTAACCCCCCGATTTGCGAGGATGAAATATCCACCGCCCTCGACCACTTTTCCTGGATTGTAATATCCACCTTCGGCCTCGTCGTAAGTCCAGATATTCATCGAGGGAACGCCGAAAACATCGGATGGGTTTCCCGAAATAGGATAGGCCTTTGGCGTAACCATATTCCAGCCGCGCCCATAATTCCCCTGGAAAAAGATACCGAAACCACCGCCCGGGAGCATCAGGTATTCGCCTGCGGGGAGATCCATAGTTGTAACAGAAGCCATATCGACGTCGTTCAGGACGAAACTTCCCTCCTCGAGGTCCGGTGGGTGAGGCCATGTCAGCGTGGCCGGAGCGGTCAGAATAAGGCGAACCGGTCTGTCGCCAACCTGCGAAGCGCTGTAATTCGCCGAGAGCCCAACACCAGTCGGACCGTCGGGATCGTCCAGCGCCCAATATGCCTCGGGACCGGTCCCGAAAGGCACGAATGGAACATCGAACGCTGGATCGAAACGGTCGGTAGCGGTAGTGTCCATTCCTATTATAAGGTCGGTTCCTTCGCCGCCGCCGAAATCAAAATGGACATCGAGGTCTCTTCCGCCGCGGGCGGGTGGCCAAACATCGTCGCAGTAGCTAATCTGAATGGAATCCCGGAACCAGACGCCCGAATATGGTCCGCCAAGGGCGGTCGAGCCGGGATCTGCCCAGGTTCCGTGATATGTCTCAATCTCTGTGTACCAATATATGTCATCGAATCCAACACCAAAGAAGTCGAGCCAATACCAGCCTTCCGCCCAGGGTAGAGGAAGTGGTCTTACATATTCGGCATAACCGGAAATCGGCGAATAAACAATATTGATAGTATCTGTATCTGCAGGTCTGGAAACGATCACCCTACAATTAATGGTGTCCAAACCATCGGTCGGGAAGAACTCCCATGATTTCCAGTTCATAAACCGGATACCGGTCATAGTTCCGTTGATTTTGTTGGAGAAAAGAACCGAATTAGTGATAAGGCTATCGGTGCAGTCCTTCGGATAGGTCTCCCAGCTCTTTATTCCTGCGAGATAATCGGCAATAATGAGGTTTTTGCCATATTTGGCCATTCCGGCGGGGAGTTCGAGTCCCGCGGGGATCGCGGTTCCGCCGAGGGTTATCGTGGGCGCTCCAAGATTTATCGGGTCGGAAACATCGACGACCACAAGCGGATTTGGCTCATCGCGACCGACGAGCAAATACTTATCGAAGCGTGCAATAGACTGCACAACGCCTATCTGCGATTCTGGAATGTCGTCAGCATAGACCATCCCTGTTGCCCCACCGACATCGCCAATATCGACCGTTACAATACCGCCGTCGTGGTAATTAAGATACGCATAGTCGTTTTCTGTGATTACTCCCCAGCAGGAGCCTGTGGTATGGGTGAAAATATCCTGTTGAACGAGGTTCAGGTTCAAAGCGACAAGGCCGATATCCGGGCAGGCCGCATAGACGAAATCGCCGTTGACTTCGACTTCATAAACGTTGCTCGAGAACACTATGGATGCCACTGGCGCGCCGCCCGTAGGAAGGATCGGCATCTTATAGATACCGGAGATTCCGGATCCAACTACCGAAACATAGGCAAATTTGCCATTGGCGGCGACATCGAGAACCACGCCACCGCCGAATCCCGTATTCTGAGTCCACAAAACAGCAGGGTCGGCAGGATCGGCAAGGCTGTAGCATCTGACTCCGCCACGGCCCAGCGCCTGAAGAAGAAGATTCCCGGTCGCGCAAAGTCCCATCGCCGCGGAGCCGACCGGACATCCAATTTCTCCCGAAATAGACATATCGGTAAGGTCGTATGTAATAAGGCCGTAGGTCTGTTCGGAAACGTAGGCGTAATTGCCGTGAACAACCATACTCACCGGCGTAGAATGCCCCGCGCCCGGTTCTGAGGTCCACCCCGCCGCGGTTTGAAGATTATCGCCCTGGGAAAGGAATAGGACACTACCTCCGGCGCCATTGGCGACAGCGACCTCGTGACCTATTGCGCAGACGCTTGTTGCGACATCGTCTACTGCATTGGCGTAGATACCGACCGGCCGCAAATTTTCGAGATCGGTTCCAACATAGACCATCGTGCCAGCCGAACCGCACGCAGCATAGACTTTGCCGGATTGCTCGCAGGCGGACTTGCAGTTCCCGGCCGTTCCAAGGCGGTTTATCACGGAAGGGGATGCGGGATTGGTGATGTCCACGATAAAAATGCTGTCGCCAGCCGCGACAATTGCATTTGTGCCGCTAACCGAAACCCCGCGACAATCCGGCAGCATGATAGAGCCGGTGGGCTCCGGAGCGAGGCCCGTGTTAGCGTGTTTATATATTATCAGGCCGTCACTTACGTCGGCGAGAAGAATATACGGCCCATAAATGGCGATATCCTGCGCATTTGTGGTGCCTACTGTGAACCAGGTGCTGCCGTCATAGCCGTCCTTTGCGATAAGCCCGTTAATGGTGGCCATATATAACCAGCCATTGGCGACGCCCACGGCGCGAAGATCGATTCCCACAAGGTCGTTGTTCACGATAGAGGCAGGCGAGCCAAGATTGCCGCAGTCGACTCGAGTGATACAGCCATTGTTGTCCACGATATAGGCGTAACGGCCGTCATTATCCACTCCCTGCTCGTTACGGGTGGTGTTCAGGAAGAACTTGAGACTGTGATCCTGCACATCTAATACAGATAATCCTCCCGAGGCGGCGGAGGCCACGAAAATATATTTGTTGTTAGCCGTGATATCCACGTTATTTGCGCCGCAGTCATGATAGCCGGACTCTGTCGCGGGAATCTTGCCTGGGGCGCCTATCTCGTCGTTCGTGTTCCAATCTGCAGTGGTTTTCTTTGTATCGCAGTAATCGAGATCTTCGAAAATCTCTTTGGGGCGATCAACAGCCCCGATTGCTACGCCGACAGTCAGGACGATTATCATCCCGAAAACTAACGCCATTTTTTTCATAATATTACCTCTCAATGTTGTGTAATTATCAAATTGCCCGATGTTCCGCTCAATACCCAGAACCCTTCGGTTAGCAGAAGTGAATCCGCCGTGAAATAACATTCGTCAAAAGCATAGGGAATGCAAAGAATAATGCCCGGCGGCGTTGTAATAAAATCGGAGAAATACACCGTTTCGCCGGGGCCTCCGAGGAGATTCCAGCCGCGAAAAAGCTCCACATCCACAGTATCCAGAGAATCGCCCGCGAACGTGAAGGTTTCGTCGCATAACGCGAGCACGAAATAGCCGGTTCCGACGTCGAGATTATCGACAATAGAAAAATCGCCGGCAATTGGATCGTAAAAATACACAAAATAGTCCATTCCGGGGAAAATATCCTCCTTGCGATTGCTGATCGGAATCGCGGGCAGGGATATCAGGTTCCAGCCAAGATAAAGTGAGATGTCGAAAAAATCGCCGCCGGGGATAATTGTAACCTCCGCAGAATCGCGTTGGCTGCCAATATCCGCGACAACAAATCCGCCGCCGGGAGAAATCCCTTCGAGATAACCGTCGCCGTCGATAACTCCGCCCGAGCCGTGGTATTCCCATGAGGCCGAATGACATTCGACAGAGTCGGAATCGTGATGAAGATATGCCCTGTAATGCCTCGTTTCCGAGACGCGGATCACATGCCCCTCCGGCAGGACGCTTATCGATTCGTAATATCCCGGCTTGATACTCAGCTTCCATCGCTGCACCCCCGGCGGGAATGTGCGTGTAAAATCGCTGTCGATATACAGGTTGATCGAATCGTTATCCGGGGATATTAGAAGCGGCAGATAATCTCCGGGAATGTTGTCCATATCGTTCCACCAGATAGTAAGCGTGCGGGTCGAGCCATAGATGGTCAGTATTCGCAATTCCCATGTTTTTACAGAGTCCAGCGGAGAACGCAGATCGATCGCGTAGTCATTATTATTGGGCCAGGGCCAATAGTCCGGCTCCGAAGGGTCGGCGTGGGGGAAAAACAATACCGCATATTCCGAAGTCGGCGGAAAAAATTTCTGGGTATCGTAGATATCCCATTCGTCGATAGCGCCCTCTCGAACTCCGGCTCTGTTCCAATTGTCCGTGAAAACGGAATCGGCAGAGTATAGCCCAAAGCGAATAGACCAATTGCTCTCGGAGGCATAACCGACCGCTGCAAAAAAGATGACGATCAATATTGATGTTATGTAATGCTTAATCTCGATCGCGGCTCCAATTTTAAAACTCGATGGCCTTTCGACATTTCGATCTAATCCATCCTATATATTATAGGAAAAGAAAAATTTTACGTCAAGGTAAATACGCTGTTTTTTTACTTTAAATATACGACCCGTTTTTTTATCGATTCGTCCTCGATTCTCGCTCGAACGAGATAAACACCCGAACCGATTGATTCGGAGGGCTGCCAGACGAAAACCATCATCTTCACCCTCTGGATTCCGGCATTCACCGGAATGACAATCGCGCGTTCCTATTACCCATTACCTTTTACCTATTACCTTACTTCACCTTGCGAGATAAATCGTTCCCTTGCAGATAATCTCGTCGTCGCGTATCACGAGATAAATATAGACTCCGCCCGGCATTTCGACGTCCGCGCCATCCGCGCCGTCCCAGAGTATCGTGTCGGTTAGCTTCCGGACGAGGCGACCCTCGATATCGTAGATTTTAATCGTGGCGTCCAACATGCTTTGGCCGGGATAATTGAATATAGCAAAGTCGTTCACGCCGTCGTGATTGGGCGAGAACGGGTTCGGATGACCGTCGCATTCGCCGCTCAGGATTGTCAACGGCGCACATCCTATATTGTTGGCCTCGTCCCATTCCCGGATAAAATCGCCCACGTCGAGTCTCAAGCAGAGCATGTATTCGCCGGGGCCAAGCCCGAGAAGCTCCGGGCCGAACGTGCGGTTTTCTTCGATAGTGTCCCCGGCGGCGAGTGGGCCGCCAATATGATAGTAAAGCTCCGCGCTCCCGGCGTATATCCCCCAATCGAACGTGGAGTCGATATCTATCGACCGGAGGAAGCCCAGACCGTGGAAGGACACTGTGTCGCCCTCGACGATGACCGGCGGGGTAACGGCGATAAAACTGTCCGCGCTCCACAGGTCGGGGAGGATTTCGACGATATATTGCCAGCATGTGTCGAGGATATTCGGGTCGCAGATGTCGGGCGAGTCCGCGATAGAATCGAGGCAGACGACGACTGTTTCTCCGGGGGAGAAGCTGTGTTCCGGGACAAGGTGAAGCTCCGCGCCGTCCCAATCGAGGAAGCCGTCGCCGGGAGTGTAAAGGCGGCTATCGACAACAATTCCCAGTGTGGATTCATCGAGGCCGCAACCGCTGTCGGCGATGTCGATACTGAACGTGCTTCCCGCGCCGATAGGGAATGCGGGATCGGGCGAAATCGATACGATTACCGGGGGAATCAGGTCGATAAAGAATGTTATACAGCCCCAATCGCCGGGCGGGTTGCCGAGGAGGTCCTGCGCCCAGACGCAGACCGTAACGGTGTCGCCGTCCGTCCAGTCCGCCAATGGCTGGAAGAATAATGTGTCGAAGTTGAGGCTCCATCCGGTTACCGTGTCGCCGTTAACCGTGACAACTATCGAGGCGGAATCCACGCTGTCCGGGTCGATTAGGGTGAAAATCGCGCCCTGATCTTCGCACGCCGACCAGAGGGAGTCTTCGGGCGGATCGATAGCGGTTATTACCGGCCCGCCGGCGGCGATAGAGAACGTCCAGCATATCGAGTCTTCGTTCACGCCGCAAAGCTGTGCAAGATCGCCCGCCCAAATGCAGACGATTATCGTGTCGCCGCCCGCCCAGCTCCAGCCGCTGTCGGCGGTGTCGAAAGAGAGCGTTCCGGCGGACCAGACAGGATCGGCAGCCGCGCCATCGACCGTCATAATAATGGAGGCGACGTCCACACCGGCGGGAATATCTTCGATTCTAACCGAGATGAGCGGCGAGGTTTCCGTTATCTCGTCGAACGGCGCCGGAA
>DAOWNU010000405.1 GCA_030642425.1 bacterium
GTGCCGTCGGTTATTAATATCGACGACCCTTATGGCCGCAGGCTTATCGAAAAAGCGGGCGGAGGTAAGATTATAACTTACGGTATCCAGAATCCGGCGGATGTAACGGCTGTGGATATCGAATCGAGGCCCGAATCTCTCGAATTCACTCTGAATACGCGGTCCGGTTCCGCGAGGGTTTCGATGCCCATTCCGGGAAGATACAATATTTATAATGCCCTCTGCGCCGCCGGTATTGCGATGGCTATGGATTGGCCGCCCGGAGCGGTTGTCCGCGGCCTTTCGGATTTCCACGGCGTGCCCGGTCGGCTCGAAGTCGTTCGCGGCTCGCAGCCATTCAATATCTACGTGGATTATTCCCACACGCCGGACGCCCTCGCACACGCTATCGCCGCATGTAGAAAGATAGTCGGGGGGCGCGTTATTGTCGTATTCGGGTGCGGCGGCGACAGGGACAGAGAAAAGCGGCCCTTTATGGGCAAGATCGCCGGAGAGCTTGCGGACGTCGTTGTTATCACGAGCGATAACCCGAGATCGGAAGACCCCGGCTCGATAATCGACCGGATAGAAGAAGGAGTGCCGTCCGGGAGCGAGAAATTCCGGATCGACGACCGGCTGGAGGCTATCGAGTTCGCGCTCGATACCGCCCGGCGGGGCGACGCTGTTTTGATTGCCGGAAAGGGTCATGAGGATTATCAGATTATCGGCGAAGTTAAGAGTCATTTCGACGACAGGGAAGTCGCGGCCGGCTGGCTTCGACGCCACGGATATCGGAGTGAAGAGTGAAACCGGTCGAACTAAAAGAACTCGAAAAAATGATCGGCGGGAAGCTGTCTCCGGTTTCAGCCGGGAGCATTGTCGCAACGGGGGTCGCTTTCGACACGAGGGAGCTTTGCCACGGCGATGCTTTCTTCGCCCTAATAGGGGAACGCGACGGACACGATTTTATAACAGAAGCGATTAAAAAGGGGGCGTCGGTCGTTGTAATTTCAAAGCCTGTGGCTGTCGATGCGCCGTCGATTTTGGTCGGCGATACGCTCGAGGCGCTGGGTGAATTCGCTTATAATTATCGCAGGAAAATCGATGATATAAAAATTATTGCGATTACCGGCAGCCTCGGCAAGACAACCACTCGAGAGGCGATCTCGCACGTCCTGAAGGCGAAATACGATGTCTTCCAATCGAAAAAGAACTATAACAATCTGATTGGACTTCCCCTGTCGATATTGAGTATCGAGGATCGGCACGATATCGCCGTGCTCGAGCTCGGAATAAACCTGCCCGGCGAAATGGATAAATTGGCGCGCATCACATCCCCGACCGACGCCGTGTTTCTCAATATCGCGCCGGTGCATATCGAGGGCCTCGGCGATCTCGACGGGATCGCGAAGGAGAAATTGCAACTGCTAAAATACATCGACGATAACGGAAAGGCCTTTCTCAATCTGGATGACGAACGATTGATGTCTCAGAATATTATACCGGCGGAGAGAATAATAACCTTCGGTTTCTCCGCCGGAGCGGACTATCGAATAGAGAATTTCAAGATAAATGGAGATGGTTCGACCGCTTTCACAATCGACGGCAGCACGGTGAACACGCCGGTTTCCGGTATTGGCGCGGCCTATTCCGCCGCCTGTGCGTGGGCTGTCGGGCGCGAATTCGGAATTTCCGAAAAGGCGATCCTCGAAAGGCTCGGTTCATTCGAAGGCCTGCCGGACAGGCTGATGATCGAGCGTATCGGGCAATATACCGTTCTGATCGACTCCTATAATTCAAGCCCGGTCGCGGTCGAGGGCGCGCTTCAAACACTCACGGCCATCGATGGCGGACGCAAGATAGCCGTGCTCGGGGATATGCTCGAGCTGGGCGATAGCGAAATACATTACCATAGTATAATGGGTGAAACCGCGGCAAAAATGGGTGTGGACGCGCTTTTCCTCTTTGGAAAACTGTCCGGGGCCGCACTCGAAGGGGGGAAACGCGCGGGGATGCCGTCGTCGAAAATATTTTCGACCGGCGATATCGAGGAATTGGCCGCTTCGCTTCTGGCCTTTATTCGCCCGGAAGACGTTATTCTCGTGAAGGGGAGCCGCTCGATGCGCATGGAGCGAGTAGTCGAGAAACTGAGGGAAATCGCATGAAAAGACTAATTCTTGCACTAATTGGATTAACCCTGATCGCTGCCGCCGGGCTTTTAGCCCACGGCGTGAATATTAAGATAAAACTGAGCATCGTCCCGGCCCATTTCGACCCGCGATTTGTGGACGGTAAATTCTACCGCCGACCGATACATCCGGGATTTATAACCCAAAAGCACCCCGTTCTGATAAGCCGGGTGGCCAAAAGTAAAGGCCCCCTGAAAGACGGGTTGCCAACCGCAATAAAATACGGAAGACGCTGATGCTGTATAAGCTCCTATATCCACTAAGCGATAAGTTTATCGTTTTCAACCTGTTACGGTATATCACTTTCCGTGTCGCCGCAGCTGCGGTTACCAGTCTGGTTATCTGCTTTATAATCGGGCCGATAATTATCGGGATATTGCACAAAAAACATATTGGCGATCCGGTTCGAGAGGACAGCCCGGAAC
>DAOWNU010000343.1 GCA_030642425.1 bacterium
CGCCGCGGGGATCCGATACGCTTTCGACAGCTGGACTTCCCCCGACGGCGGCTATAACGGCCTGGATAACCCGGTCGAAATTATGATGACCGCGCCCATTACTCAGGAAGCGCATTGGCGGCTCGAATTCGAGCTTGTTGTCGAGTCGGAACGGGGCGCTTCATCCGGTTCGGGATGGTTTTCCTCCGGCGATTCCGCCGATTTTGCGGTCGATCCGGAGACCGTTATTGTCGGCGGGGACAGGCAGGTTTTTGCCGGATGGTCGGGTACGGGCGAAGGCTCCTATTCCGGCGA
Source organism: bacterium (assembly GCA_030642425.1). Classification (GTDB taxonomy): domain Bacteria; phylum UBP14; class UBA6098; order UBA6098; family UBA6098; genus DAOWNU01. The sequence goes on from DAOWNU010000343.1 coordinate 295, forward strand.
CGGGAACCCGCAATCGGTGCGGATGGACGCGCCGATTATCGAGACTGCGGGATGGAACGTTCAGCATCTGCTCGAAGTGGACGGCGGCCCTTCGGCCACCACGGGAGAGGGCTGGTTCTATTATGGCGAAAACGCTGAATTCTCGGTCGTCGAGACGATTATCGAGGATTCGGGCGTTCGACAGGAGTTCTCCGGCTGGAGCGGGTTTGGCGAGGGAAGCTACTCCGGCGCGGGCAATCCTTCGGCATGTGTGATGAACGGCCATATAATCGAAACCGCCATTTTCGACACGAGCTTCGAAGTTCAGGTGATAAGCGATCACGGAACGGCCTTCGGGGCGGGATATGTCGATGCCCACACAACCTCTCGGGTCTCGGTCGAGCCGGATTCTATTTCGGGCGATTGCGTGCTTTTCTTTTTCGACCGCTGGAACGGCGCGGGCGACGGCAGCTATTCCGGCGAAGATAATCCCGCGAACATAAGTCCCGGTTCGCCGGTTGTCGAGACCGCCGTATGGGATACGCTCTATGAGCTTACTCTGCAGGCAATTGGCTGTGGTTCGGCATCGCCCGCTTTATCGACAGAGGGCTATTATCTTGCGGGATGGGTGGATATCGCCGCCGAAAATCCAGTCTATGACGGTTCCGACCGCTATCATTTCCGGAACTGGACCGGCGCGGTTTTCGAGGATGAGAATCTGTCCGCGACTCGAATCCAGCTTGCCGGGCCGGACACCGCTATCGCAAACTACGGTTCTTTCGAGGTTAGCCCGGCGGAAAGCACGCTCGCCGCTTCGGGCGATACCGCATGGATACCGATCATCCTTTACGACACAGCATCTCCGGTTCTCATAGACTCTATCGGCTTCGATCTTTACTATAATATCGACTTGCTCGAGTTCGTTTCTATTCGCGAAGATCCCGACCTCGATTGGGACGCGACGATAGGAATTCCCGGAACTCCCGAACTCGAGGTGCGTGGGTTCAATTCGACGGAATTCGGCATAACGCCGCCGGAAACCCTGCTTATTATTGGATTTAGAGTGCTCGCCGCCGGGCCGTCCACTTGCGCGATAGCGCTCGACAATTTTTCCTACGACCTCACAAGAGCGGGAACAATCGACGGGCTGTTTATTCGCACGGACGAAATTAATGTTGTCGTTCAAACCGTTGGCATTGCGGATTCTGTCTGGATAGACGGCGCCGCTCACGCTTCACCGTGTTCCACGGACTGGACGCCCGGAGTGAACCATACGATAGCGGTTCGTGAGTATGTTCAGGGCGGCGCGGGCATTCGTTATCGTTTAGATAACTGGGACGACGGCGGCCCGCACGGGAGAACGGTTTCCGCCAACAGCGACACGACTTTCAGCGCCAATTTCGTCGGGCAAAGGCGATTCGGCGTGTTCAATTCCGGCGGCGACAGCCCGAATCCGCCGGTGGGCAATCATTGGTTCGATCTCGCCGATGCCGTGGAGGCGTGGGTCGAAAACCCCGATCCCGTTACACACAGCGCCTGTATCGGTTACGACGGCACCGGCGACCTGACCCCCGGCGGGACAGATGACTCGGTAGGCTTTGCAATCACCCAGCCGACAGCGATTTACTGGCGATGGCTCGGACAGATTCCGCTATTTGTGACAAGCCCATTCGGCGATCCATATCCGGAGGCCGGGACGACATGGCACGCTGCGGGCGACATCATCGACGCCGCTGCGGACAGCTTTGTGCTTCTCTCGCCCGATTCCGGCGCAATGTGTGTAGATTTCACCGGCTCCGGCAGCGTTATCGGCGGCTCCGGCCACACGGTGAGTTTCGAGATACAGGAATACAGTGAACTGTATTGGAATTACGAAACGGCATACCGGCTTTCTCTCGCCGCGGACGGCTGCGGTTCGGGCTATCCGGCGATCCTCGAAGGCGAGGGCTTCTATCTGCCCGGCGCAGTTCCTATCTCGGCGTCGGCATCCGTGGACGACAGCCTGTTCTTCGCGCAATGGTCGTCGATCCCGGCCGGAGGGGCCTTTGGATCGGTGGAAGATTCTTCCACAACGATAGACATCGGCGAACCGATTACTGCAATTGCGAATTATATCCGCGGCTCGAGGCTCGATCTCGTCAAATCGCCCGCGCAGGCCTACGGCGGCTTCTTTGTGGATGGGCTATATTGCGGCGATACCGAACACGCGGAAATTTGGATTCCCCGATGCTGGGAGGGAACGGTCGCATCGACGATAGAGGATACCGCCGACGGCGGCGACTCGCTCTGGGCCTTTGTCGATTGGTCCGACGGCGGCGCGATTAGCCATGATATTGGCCCCGTCTGCGACGACCTGACGCTGACCGCGAATATGCAGAAAAATTATCGTGTCCGCCTTCAGAAAGATCCCATCTGGGACACGTTCGGCACAATGACCGTGGACGGTTCGGGCCACGCCGGCGCCGGCAGCGCCGATACGACGCTCTGGTGGGCCGAAGGCAGTAATCACAATATCGAGGCGAGCGAATTCGATTTCGACGGCCCGGACAAGCGTTTGAAATGGGGAAGCTGGTCGGACGGCGGCGGACTTACTCATGTTGTCGGGCCGATAGTTTCCCCGGACAGTATCGTCGCCGTTTATGGCCGAGAATATCTGCTGACGGTTGAGAAAAACCCCGCGAACGACGCGGGCTGGATACGGTTCGAGGCGGCTGTGTTCGAGGGAGTTTCCTCGGCAAACGGGTGGTATGCTTCCGGTGCGACAGCGGAATTCGAGGTCTCGACGCCGGATGCCCGAACAGACACGTTGTGGACATTCGACCAATGGGGCGACGGCACTCTCTCTCCTATATATAAGTTCGACCC
>DAOWNU010000416.1 GCA_030642425.1 bacterium
CTACGGGATTGTTTACCGGGATTGTTTCGACCATTCGCCCGTTTATATCGATCACTTCCACTCGAACCCTCGACCCCTCGAATCCTCGAACCCTTATCTTCACCCTTATCCTCACCGCCGAATTGAATGGATTCGGGTAGGCGTCCATGGACAATTTCCCCGGCAGGCGCGACCCTTCGGAAATGTCCGCAGAGCCTTCGGTAATTCGATAATGTGTATTGACCGCCAATCCGAACGCGGTTTCCGGCGCGCTGCAATTCCACTCGAAAACGGCGGTGTCGATAATTGTGGCGGTTCCAAGACCAAAATGCGCCACGTTCTCGGACTGACAGCCCACCGCGCCGTATTGTGTTCCTATCTCGCGCATCTGCCATTGCCCGCCAGCAAAAATCTTCACACGCGTGCCGATTCCTACCGCGTTGCTTGTGTCGCCGGTGCAGTAAAATCTCGCCCAGTTGTTCGTCACCCCGGTCGTGATATTATATTGATTTGTGCAGATTATTTTCTTATTGCCCACTTCGGCCACAAGGTCGAGGTCGCCGTCGAGATCGATGTCCGACCATCCCGCGCCGCCGACATTCTTGAAAAACAGACCGGATACCAGCGTAACATCCTCGAAATTGCCGTCGCCGAGGTTGCGATACAGGCTCGCGAACGTCCTCGAATTGAGAGCCGCAATGTATAGATCGAGCCAGCCGTCGTTGTCGTAGTCGATGAAAAAGGGCAGGCCCCGCGCGGGGACAAATTCGATTCCCCTTGCCGCGGCCTCGTCGAACATATAATAATCCGGCGCGCCGAGGTTAGTGTATAACATAGATTTATCCGAAGCGGTCATGCCCCTTCCGGGGGACTCGTTTGCGACAAAAAGGTCGAGGTCGCCGTCGTTGTCGATATCCCCGAAACATGCACCCGCGCTGAAACCGTAGATGAAGCCACCCTCGTTCACGCCATCGACACCGAAGGCGTAGGCCATCTCCATGAAACTCCCGCCCATGTTCATCCAGAGGTAATTCGGATGGTTTGCGGAATTGGCGACATATATGTCCGGCCAGCCGTCGTTGTTCCAGTCGCCGATAGCTATTCCGCTGCCGGAAAAAGGATTTGTCAGGGCGATACTCATGCCCACGGCGCTCGTGATCTCCGTGAAGTATGCGCCCTCGTTGCGGTAGAAGAGGTCGGGATAATAGACCCATGCGGAGTCTTCCGTGTCGAAATGCTCCGAATTTGCCACATACAGGTCGAGGTCGCCGTCCCGGTCATAATCAAGCCACGCGGCGGATTTTGTGAAATAGGGGTTGTCCACATTTCCGGACACGGAAGTAACATCGTAGAAAGTGCCGCTGCCCGAGCTGTTCGCGAATAGCCTATCGCTGCCGATTCCCGACGCCAGATACGGGTCGGGGAAGCCGTTGAGATCGAAATCGCCCCAGTAGGAATATCCCATGCCGGACATGCCGGTGCCCGGAAGGACGGTGAAAATGCCGCCTTCGTTTCGGAAGAGCTGCGCGCCCGCCAACAGGTCGAAATCGTAGTCCAGATCGAAATCCGCGAACGCCACGCCGGTGTTCGAGGTGGTAATCGAGCTTGTGTCGATAGCGAAAAGCTCCGCGTCGGGAACGTTGTGATACCAGCCGTGGGCGCGGATCATGTATGTAACGTTCCACGTCTCGCCGGTTGAAGTATCGTGGAAGGTCGGTTTCATCCAGTATGCCGTGCCCCGCTTGAGAAAGCACCGGTCTTCGATATCCTCCATCATAGTAAGGTATAGAGTTGGATGAAACGTCCCAACGACCTTTCTTCCGACCATAAACTCGCCGAACGGCGGGATATAAAGCGGTTCCGGGAGAATAACCTCTCGCCACGTTCTAAAAGCGCTGCTGTCCAGATAGACATTTATTGGGGAAATGGCTTCGGCGGTTATAGGTTGACCTATCGAATCGACACTCCAGATACGCACCTGAAGCGTGCCCGGCCCCTGAACATAGTATTCCACCGATTGCAGGGAACACGGGTAAAGCGCCTGTATTCGCAGGCCCTCCAGCGTGTTCGAGGGATAATATGCAAAATAGAGATATCCAGCATTATCGTCGTAGATGAAGTTATAGGGTTCGGTATGGTCGAGATTTTCCGCCGGTCTCTCTCTAATTTCGGTTTTCTCCGGGCCGAATGTTACCGGTTCGGCGATACTCGAACTTACACGACATATATCTGCGGTTGAAAAAGCGACTGTGATAATTAATAGAATGAAAGCTAAATACCGGATAAGCATAGCCCCCTCCAATGTTAGAAAAAATTTACGCGAAGGTTAAAGCGATTATGTATGTTAGAATTAATGGCGTCATTTACAAATATGGTTCCTGTGTAAAAAAGTTGGTTTGTAAATTTATCAATTGTCAACAAACCCTCTACGTGTCTATGGAGAGAATGTCAAATGCCAAAATCCAAATGCCAAATGAAGCTCAAAGCCTAAATGCCCA
>DAOWNU010000239.1 GCA_030642425.1 bacterium
GCCGACCTGATGGCGGAGGGCGAAGAGACAGAGCCGGGTCCTATCGAAACGCCGGAAGAAGAAACCCCCGAAATAGTCGAAGAGACCGAGGCAGAGGAAATTGTCAGCACCGACCTGTTCACCGGCGAAGAGGGCGAAGAGATACCCGCGACAGAGGAGACATTTCCAGGAGAAACCGAAACGGTCAACAGACCCTTCTCAAGCCTGATCGATGTCGAGGGCGAATTTATTATGGTTCCACGCAGCGAATATCCCACAGTGGTGCGGATCATTCAGCTTCAGGAAATAAAAGATGTGCTTCCACGGGGCAGCGAGCTTGTCTGGGGGGCCAAGGACGAATCGGTTCGCGGCGTCCAATATCGCTTCCTGTATCTTCTCAACGACCGTGTGGAGATGACCGGCGACCGTGTCTCCAAGGCCAATTTCGGTTTCGGCAGCGGCACCGATCCGAGAAGCGCCGGAAAGCCGGTGGGCAATATGAGTTTCGACTCGAAGGGAAGCAGGATATTCTGGCAGGTTACCGGGTCTAATATCGGAAGAAAACTCGCCATCGTCCTAAATAGCAGAGTCTATAGCGCTCCGGTTATCAAAACCAAGATAACTAACGACGCCCAGATATCGGGCATCCCCGATCTCGAAGAGGCGAAAATGATCTCGATCGTGCTCCGCGCGGGCGCACTGCCGGTGCCGCTGAATATCAAAAGCGAGACAACGGTCGGGCCTTCGCTGGGCGAGGACTCGATCCGCAAAGGAGTCAGCGCGACAGTTATCGGCTTTATTTTCGTTATCCTGTTTATGGTAATATATTACAAGGTCGCGGGGGTTATCGCGGATTTCGCACTCGTGTTGAATATTATCGCCCTTCTGGCCGGCCTGGCCGCTTTTCATGCGACATTGACATTGCCCGGTATTGCGGGGATTATTCTCACAATGGGCATGGCCGTGGACGCCAACGTCTTGATATTCGAGAGGATAAGGGAGGAGCTTCGCACGGGTAAAACTGTCCGCGCAGCTATCGACTCGGGTTATTCGAGGGCCTTCCGAACCATTGTTGACGCCAATATTACCACGCTTATTACGGCGGCGATCCTGTATAATTTCGGCACCGGCCCGGTGAAAGGCTTCGCCGTGACGCTTTTCATGGGTATTGTTATCAGTATGATCACGGCTATCGTCGTAACAAGGTTTATATTTGAATTTATAACTGCTCGTCGTCAAATAGAGACGCTAAGCATATAAGGCTTAAGGAGATAAACCATGCAATTTCTTACAAACATAAACTGGGATTTCCTCGGGCAGAAGAAAAAGGCGTTTGTTGTAAGCGGCGTTCTGATCTTAGCCAGTATTGTTGCGCTGATAATCCACGGCGGGCCGATTTACAATATCGACTTCAAGGGCGGACAGGTTCTGGAGATAGGTTTCGATTCGGAAGTCGATATGGCCAAGATCCGCGCCCTTGTGGTGGATTTGGGAGTCAACGACGCCGAGATACAGACTATTGGAAATGAGAATATCGTCCTGTTCCGCGTGCCCGCGGATATTGTGATCGGTGAAGATCAGGATTTCTCCGAGGCTGTGATAGAAGCCCTGAGACTCGAGTTCGGCGTGAATTCTGTGGAGTTGCGCCGTCAGGAGATTGTCGGACCTAAAGTCTCCGGCGAACTGCGCAAACAAGCGGTGTGGGCAACATTGATCGCCATGCTCGGCATCCTGATATACGTCACGATACGCTTCAAATTCCGTTTCGGAGTGGCCGCCGTGGTCGCCCTTTTCCACGACGTCTTTATCACGCTCGGCATATTGACCCTTCTGGGCCGTGAAGTATCCCTGCCCGTGGTCGCGGCGATTCTCACGATTGTCGGTTATTCTATCAACGACACGATAGTGATATCCGACCGCATTCGTGAAAATATCAGAATCCTATATCGCGAGAAATTCGACAGCCTCGTGAATCGCTCGCTGAACCAGACCTTCTCACGAACAATAGTCACCAGTTTGGTTGTGCTTCTCGTTCTTCTTTGTATCTTCTTCTTCGGCGGCCCGGTCATCCACGATTTCTCGCTCGCCCTTCTAATAGGCGTAGTAGTTGGAACATACAGTTCTATCTATGTTGTTAGCCCGATTGTTGTGGCCTGGGAAAACGCTTCCCCGAAAAAGATGGGGGGGAGGAGATAGGTTGGGTTATGCCCCGACGTGGCAATCTTATTACCTATTTACCTTTCGATAAGAAACATGAGGAAATATGACAGCCGAATATGAAGCATTATCCCCGAGAGCGCAGGTTAAGGGCAATGCCATGCTCGCAATTATCAGCGGGCTGATGCGCCGTGATATTGCCCTGCAAATACTCGCAAAAAACGGCATAGGTGAAATCGACCCGGAGGCATGGTATCCCGAACAAAGCTGGCTCGACGCTTTCAGCGAGATCGCCGCAGAACTCGGGGATGCCGCTCTTTATGCTATCGGTCGTCGAATCCCTTCCGTGATAGATATTCCCGACGACATCGAAAATGAGAGGGAAGCGCTCGAACGCCTCGACGAGGTTTATCAAGCGCATCATCGCGGCAAATCCGGCGGATATACTGTTAGTTTTACCGGCGAGAGTTCCGCGCGGATAGAGAGCGATAACCCACGGCCATGCGCTTACGATATGGGTTTTATCACAGCCTTTATCGAGATGTTCAACGGCGGAAAGCCGGTCGAGATTACACACGAGGACGACATGTGCTGCCGAAAACTTCGCTATCACGAGTGTGTCTATCTTGTCCGCTGGTAACCGCGCAGTTGGATGTGAAGATTCAATTCAAAATTAGCAATACAAAATTAGCAATTCAAAATTGTCCCCGCGCCACCCCGCCGGGGGAAAACCACAGAGGGCACAGAGGGCACAGAGGGGAATGAGGGGATTCAATTCAAAATTATCAATTAGCAATTAGCAATTCAAAATTAAATATCAAAAATTAAAATGCAAAACGACATATTAAAAATCAAAAAGTTCCAGCTGCGCAACGCAAACGATGAGGTTTCTCATAACAATTCAACAATTCACTTGTGGATTACTAAAGTTGGTTTATATTAAAGGCGATGCAAATTGTATGACGCGCCCGCACGCGGGAGCGTGTATGCGAGAGGAAAAAATAGCGGAGGTTTTTATGAAAAATGAGTTTTCGGCGATATTCGAGCGGGACGGCGAATGGTTCATCGGTTATTGCCTCGAAGTTCCGGGCGCCAACGGGCTTGGCAAAACCATAGAAGAATGCCGCGAATCGCTGGCGGAATCGATAGCGCTTATATTGAAAGATCGCCGCGAGGATACCAGAAAAGGACTCCCGAAAAACGCGATCCGGGAAACTGTATTGGTAGGATGAAACGGTTAAAACTCATGAAACATCTTCGCCGATATGGCTGCTATCTCAAGCGTGAGGGGGCAAAGCATTCACTCTGGGCAAATCCTGATAACGGAATTATCGAAACGGTTCCGAGACATTCCGAATTGCCCGACAAGTTGGTGAAGAAAATATGCAAAAGATTAGGAATACCGGACATAACAAAAGGAGTATCATGAAGAAAGCAAGCTTATGTCTTATATTCCAGATGAATTTACCGGGGGCGATGCAAATTGGTCGGCAAAATTGCCCGCCGGGACGCGGAAACATTTTCCTTGTATGATACGAAATAATGGTATATATTGAAGACGATATTAATAGAATCGACGCGGAGCGTCGGGAAAGACGTTCCCACGCGGGAGCGGTGGGCACGAAAAAATATTTATTAGAAAATGCTTGCATATTTCTTATCTTTTGTTATTTTTCGGCATGATTGAACTGGAGCGAAATATAATCAAAATAGCCGGAAATTACGGAGTGAGTGTCCCGCCTTGTAAAATGACGGCTTATCGACGCAGAGCGTCGGGGAAGACGTTCCCACGCGGGAGGTGGCTGTCCTAAAACTCATCGGGGTTTAATTTAATCGGTAGTAGTATTCGTTAGATTCCCTGTAGAAAATGGTTATTAATGCGTTTTCCGTTTTATTTTTATTCTTTGA
>DAOWNU010000090.1 GCA_030642425.1 bacterium
AAGCGCTTCTGTCAATTAAATAAATGCTTCTTCTGCTTAAATAATCGCTTTTTCTACTTGCATAAGTGCTTCTGTCAATTGAATAAGTGCTTTTTCTACTTGCATAAGCGCATCTGTCAATTGAATAAATGCCTTTTTGCCCCCTTTCATAGCTCCAAACAACACTCGCTCAACTATATCATATTACATAACAATACCTTACAGCATTCCCGTCCTTACCCTCTCCACAGACGTGGCGGTGGACGGGACGCCATGCCTATTAAGGTTGGACTTTGCAACCACATCTAACAGGTCGAGCGTCTCGCTCGACAAATACCGATCGTTTCGGATATTTCGGCTCCGCTCAATAACCGGCTCGACGACAGACATTTCACCGTTCCCTGCTTGCCCTGAGCTTGTCGAAGGGAGCATGACGACAGATAAGATTGCAGTTCGACAAATAAAGTAAGCCCCTTAAAGAAGGGGCTTTTTTTATAATGAAGATTGAGATTTTTTCTTGAATTTCTTTTCTCAATGTCTATACTGAAATGGATTTACCACTCCGACGTGGCCCGTTCCGACGGAGAAGGCCGGTTCCGACGGGCAAATAACCGATAAAACCTGAGGAGGAACTATGGCGAAGCGTAAAGTGATCATCATGGGTGCTGCGGGGCGGGATTTCCACAATTTCAACTGTGTCTATCGCGACAACGAGGACTTTGAAGTGGTCGCGTTCACCGCGACGCAGATCCCGGATATCGATGGCAGGGCTTATCCCGCCGAGCTTGCGGGGAAGCTCTATCCCGAAGGTATCCCCATTCTCGAAGAGGACGATCTCGAGCGGCTTATCGCGGAAAAAGGCCCAATCGACGACGTCGTTTTCTCCTATTCCGACGTCCCCTACCAATATCTTATGAGCCGGGCATCCTGGGCGATGGCCGCAGGCGCGAAAAATTTCGTCCTTATCGGGCCGGAATCGACGATGCTGAAATCGAACGTCCCGATAGTGGCTATCTGTGCGACTCGCACCGGCTGCGGAAAATCCCAGACAACACGCAGGATCGCGGAGATACTCACCGCCGCCGGGAAAAAGGTGGTCGTGATCCGGCATCCCATGCCCTATGGCGATCTTGTGAAACAGACATGGCAGCGTTTCGAGACTATCGACGATCTTGCCGCGCACGATTGCACTATCGAAGAGATGGAGGAATACGAGCCGCATATCAACCGCGGGAATATCGTGTATGCCGGTGTCGATTATCATGAGATACTCCGGCGCGCCGAGAAAGAGGCGGACGTCATCCTCTGGGACGGCGGTAACAACGACACGCCTTTTTACAAGCCCGACCTTTTTATAACTGTCGCAGACCCACACAGGGCGGGCGACGAACTGGAATACTACCCCGGCGAGATCAACCTGAGAATGGCCGATATTGTGATAATAAACAAGATCGACACGGCCAATCCGGAGGACATATTCGAGGTTATGGACAATATCCGCATGGTCAATCCGGGCGCGCTGATTATGGAGGCCGCAAGCCCGATAATGATCGAGGACGCCGATCTAATCCGGGGCAAGAGCGTGCTCGTTGTGGAGGACGGCCCGACTTTGACCCACGGGGAGATGCAGTATGGCGCCGGTGTGATGGCCGCGCTCGCTCATGGCGCGGGGGAGCTTATCGATCCGCGCCCCTGGGCCGTTGGATCTATCGCGGAGACTTTCGAGAAATACCCGGATGTCGGCACGCTGCTTCCGGCGATGGGATACAGCCCACAGCAGATAAAAGACCTCGAGGACACGATAAATGCCACCGAGGCCGAAGCGGTCATTATCGGCACGCCAATCGATCTTAGGAGGATAATCAATATAAAGAAACCATCGACGCGTGTCGAATACGAACTGCAAGTGATAGGCAAGCCGACTCTCGACGAGATATTGAAGAAGAAGTTCGATTTGTAGAAAATACCTGAGCAGCCCGGCGCCGTGAGGTGTCCGGGCGCTCCGTTATATTATCTTTCGGACGGTTCACATGGATGCCGACAGGAAAATACCAATAGTTGTCGCGCTTGGGGGAAACGCCATTTCCAAAGGCTCCGGCGAGACGATCTCCGAGCAGTTCGCCAGGGCGAGAACGAGCCTTCTCCCCCTTGTCGAGCTTGCCCGCGGCGGATACAGTATCGCGATAACCCACGGGAACGGCCCGCAGGTCGGCAACGCTCTCCGAAGGGTCGAGCTTTCGCAGGACAGCGTTATCCCGATGCCGCTCTTTCTCTGCGGCGCATCGACTCAGGGAGAGATAGGCTATATAATAGTCAACACCCTGAACAATCTTTTTATCGAACAAAACGTCGAGCGCAAAGTGGCGGCGATAGTAACACAGGTGGTTATCGAACGCTCCGACCCGGCATTTTTAAATCCAACCAAGTTCATCGGGAGATTTTACGAGGAGGATGAGGCGAAAAGGCTGGCCGAATCCGCGGGCTGGACTGTCCGCGAAGACTCCGGACGCGGCTGGCGCAGGGTCGTGGCCTCCCCCTGGCCGAAAGATATTGTCGAGATCGAGACGGTTCGCGATCTTCTGGATGCCGACGTTATAGTGGTTACCGCAGGCGGCGGCGGAATCCCGGTCTATCGAAACAAGCGTGGACGCCTTATCGGGGTGGATGCGGTTATCGACAAAGACAGGGCAAGCGCGTTTCTGGCGCTCGAACTCGGCGCGGAGATATTGGTTATTCTCACGGGCGTGGAGAAGGTCGCCACGAATTTCAACACCCTATATCAGAAGGACTGGGACATGATGAGTATCGGCGCGGCGAGGGATTTTCTGGCGCAGGGGCAGTTCCCGGCAGGAAGCATGGGGCCAAAAATCGAAAGCGCGATCTACTTTATCGAGAACGGCGGCAAGCAGGTGATAATCACGAGTATCGACCGGGTCAAAGAGGCGCTGGAGAACGACGCCGGAACAAGGATACTTCCGTAAGAATGGTGAAGAAGGTAATAGGCATTGGGTAATAGGTGCCCTGCACCGCAGCTCTGGATTCCGGGTCAAGCCCGGAATAACAATATGGGGATTGGGTGGGTTTTGACATTTGAACTTTGGATTTGTTTTGACATTTCTTCGGTGGGGTGGCGCGTGGCCCTATTACCTATTACCTTTGACCTATTACCTGATATTTGGATTTCTCTCCAGATCGGTCGTTTGAGATGACTATTGTTAGATTAAATAAAAGCGAATTTATCGGGCAACTTCCACCCGGATTTGCGAAAAACCTTCCGGCGGAAACGGGACTGTTCGCGGTAGGCGGCACGGTTCGCGACAAACTCATACCCGGCCTTGTTCCGAGAGAACTCGATATCCTTATAACCGGCATTTCCCCGGAAAAATTGATAAAAATCCTGAAAAGCTACGGCTGCGCGCGGCTTGTGGGCAAAAGTTTCACGGTTATCAAATGGTATCCCGGTTTCGGGAGCGTTGTCGATGTTTCCCTGCCATCCAGACGGGGCCTGTCTTTCCCTGGCGGCTGCGAGATCGACCCGGAACTTCCGCTGGAAGAAGACCTGTTCCAGCGCGATTTCACGGTGAACGCCCTGGCTTTCGATCTTATCTCCGGGAAAATCCATGATCCACTCGGCGGACTGGAAGACCTTGAAAACGGCCTCCTGCGGGCGGTGAATCCGCTCTCGCTGGAGGCGGACCCAATTCGCTGCCTGCGCGCCGCCTATATCTGCGCGAGATGCGGTCTTCGGCCCGACGAAACTACGCTCGACCTTATTCGTTCGGTTTCTCCACGCCTTGCGGACATGGCCCCGGAGCGGATCGGCGAAGAACTAAAAAAACTGCTTCTGGAGCTGCCGGAACCTTCCAAAGCCTTGCGCCTGTGGCGCGATTGGAACTTGCTCGAAATTATCGCGCCCGAACTCGAAGAATGCGTGGGGGTAACACAGGAAGGCGGATGGCACGCCCACGACGTTTTCGAGCATCTGCTCTACACAGTCGATGCCGCGCCGGCCAAACTGGATGTCCGGCTGGCGTCCCTGTTCCACGATATTGGAAAACCGCGCCGAAGAAAATATATTAAGGAAAGAGACAGGGCGATTTTCTACGGCCACCAGAACCTCGGCGAGAGAATAGCCTTGAAAATTCTAAAACGGCTACGATTTTCGAGCGATATGTCCGACAGGGTCGGGCGCTTGGTGCGCAACCACATGTTCACACATCCGGAAACGGACAGGGGCGTCCGAAGGTTCGTGCGCCGCGCGGGGGAAGATTTGCTCGACAGCCTTTTCGATCTGCGTTTTGCCGATATTGTCGCGCAGGGCACCGACCGCGACGACACTTCGGACAGGAAATTCCGGGTGAGGATCGAGGAAGTTCTGTCGCAGAAACCTCCGCTATCGACTTCCGATCTGGCGCTCGACGGCGAGGATGTAATGCGCGTTCTCGGTATTTCCGAGGGGCCTTTGGTGGGCGAAGTGTTGAACAATCTTCTGGAGAGGGTGCTCGACGAACCCGGACTCAACAGCCGGAAAAGCCTTATGAACATTATGTTAGAGTTCGCCGAAAGCAAAGGAATATCCCCTGAAAAAATATCGAAAAAACTCCAAAAATAATGCGGAATAAAGTTGACATGCAAAGTTATTTTTCTTAAAATTTGGTTTATACGCTCTTGAAGTTGGATAATTTCCATGCAAGGCGGTTTTTCTTTTTGTCGAGTTATTTGACCGATCAAAATCCAATCTGGAGGAACTGAATGGCCAGAAGAAAAAGGATTATCCCCATGGAAGGCCGGATAATGTCTGGAGTAACGACGGCGGCGCCGACCCCATGGCTCGAAAGTGTTCATCCGGAGGGCAAGGTCGTGATTTTCCAGCAGTGGTGCAAACGCTGTGGAATCTGCACCGCCTTTTGCCCCACCGGTGCGCTGGAGGACAACGAAAACGGTTATCCGGTGCTGGTTTATCCCGATAAATGCACGCTTTGCGGGCTTTGCTGGATGCGCTGCCCCGATCTGGCAATAATCAAGGGGCCGGAACTGCCGGAGAATCAGCCCACACAGGAAGAGGCCGAACGAACAAGGGCGCTTTTGTGCGACGCCGGCGACGAAGAGGCCTGCAAGCTGGACGAGGAGCCGAAGGCAAAAGCCGATAATGCTCCCGCAAAGAAGGGAAAGACCTGATGGCAAAGAAAAAAATAGAGCGGGGAACGCCGGCATTTATGCAGGGCAACGAGGCCTGTGTGGACGCCGCGATTGTCGCCGGATGCAGGTTTTTTGCGGGTTACCCGATTACGCCTTCCACAGAAATAGCCGAGGGTTGCTCGGAAAAACTCCCGCTTATCGGCGGCGCATTTATACAGATGGAGGACGAGATCGGGTCTATCGCGGCAATTATCGGCGGCTCGCTCGCGGGCGCAAAATCGATGACCGCAACTTCCGGCCCGGGATTCAGCCTGATGTCCGAGAATCTGGGATTTGCCTACATGACCGAGGTCCCGATCGTTATTGTGAATGTAATGAGGGGCGGCCCCAGCACCGGACTGCCCACCCGCCTGAGCCAGTCGGACGTTATGCAGGCGCGTTTCGGGACGCACGGCGATTACACCGCGATTGTTATCACGCCAAGCAGCGTCCAGGAAATATACGACCTGACTATCCACGCGTTCAACTGCGCGGAGAGGTTCCACACGCCGGTCATTCTCCTGCTGGACGAAATGCTCGCCCACATGCGCGAGAAGGTTTTTATCTCCGCAATCGAGGACATCGAAATAATGCCGAGGTCCTATCCCAAAGTGCCGCCGGAGTTTTTCAACCCCTATGAGATCACGCCGAACATGGTCAGCGATTCCGTCCCGTTCGGCGAGGGTTATCGCTTCAATGTCACCGGGCTTATCCACGACGAGGAAGGTTTCCCCACGAGCAAGCCGGATGAGGTTGTCGCAAAGCTCCACAAACTGCGCAAGAAAATACATCTCGGGCGCAAGGAGATTATGCGCTGGGACGAGGAGTATATGGACGACGCAAAATATGCGATAGTTTCATTCGGAACCGCCGCGCGCGCCGCTTCCAGCGCGGTTCAGAAGGCGCGCTCAAAAGGGATCAAAGTAGGTTTAATCAAGCTGAAAACGCTCTGGCCATTCCCCGGCAAGCGGATAAATCAAATAGCCGATCAGGTTCGGGGGATACTCGTCGCCGAGTTGAATATGGGCCAGATGATCCGCGAGGTGGACAGATATGTTATGGGCAAGTGCAGGGTTCAAGGGGCTTTGCGCTACGACGGCAATCCGCTCGAACCGGAAGAGGTTTTTGAAAAGCTACTCGTTCTTCGCGCCACAAAAAGGGGGAAATAATGGAACTCGAAGCCATCTGTTCCGAGCATAATTATCTCAGGATAAAGAAAAAATTCCCCACTGTCTGGTGTTCGGGATGCGGTATCGGATCGATTATGGGGGCCATCATTCGCTCGGTGCACGAACTGAAGATCAACAAGAACAATGTCGCGCTGGTCAGCGGTATCGGATGCAGCTCGCGTATGCCGATCTATATGGATTTCAACACGCTTCACACAACCCACGGACGCGCCCTGCCGTTCGCGACCGGAATAAAAATGGTTCGCCCGGACATGAAGGTTATCGTTGTTTCCGGCGACGGCGACGGGCTGGCTATCGGCGGCAATCACTTCATCCACGCCTGCAGAAGAAATATCGACATCACATTGGTGATAATAAACAACTACATTTACGGCATGACCGGCGGGCAGGTTTCGCCGACAACTCCGCTCGGCAGTTATGCTCATACCGCCCCATACGGTTGTATCGACCCGCCTTTCGACGCGGTGAAAGTGGCCTCGGGAGCTGGCGCAAGCTATGTTGCCCGCGCATCGAATTATCACATCGTTCAGGCGGCAAAATACATAAAAAAGGCTATCGGGCACAAAGGCTTCTCGATGGTGGAGGTTATGAGCAATTGCCCCACGCTTTTCGGAAGGCTGAACGGGATGCGCGACCCTGTCGATCAGCTTAAATGGATGAAGGCCAACGCGGTTACGATTAAGAATTGGGAAAAACTCGGCGAGGAGGAGCGCGTGGGCAAATTCCCGATCGGCGAATTTGTAACGAACATGAGCAGGCCCGAATACACGCAAGTCTATGAAGAAATGAGCCGCAAGGCGCGCGAGGAGGCCCAGAATGGCCAGAGTTAAGAACAATAATTCGACCGGGACGGCGAAAAAAGGGAACTCCACGCGGAATAACAAATTCGTCGAGGACCGTTACGAGATAAGGCTGTCCGGCTCCGGAGGGCAGGGGCTGATAACCGCCGGCGTAATTATGGGGGAGGCGTTGGCTATCGGCGACGGCAAGAATGTCGCGCAGACTCAGTCTTACGGCCCCGAGGCCCGTGGTGGCCACACCCGATGCGACGTCATTATTTCCGACGGTGAGATTTTTTTTCCGGAGGCGGTCGCGCTGGACCTTCTGCTGTCGCTCACTCAGGATGCCGCCGATGTATATGTCTCCCGCCTGAAGGATTGCGGACTTCTGATAATCGACAGCGATGCCGTGAAAAACAAGCCGAACAGAAACTAT
>DAOWNU010000235.1 GCA_030642425.1 bacterium
CCCGACCTCCCTCATTTCGCTGCCGTCGATAACCTCATGGGCAACGGGCGTTATCTCGATAGTGAAAAGGGATTCCCCGCGCGCGATCCGGAAAATTGTGGCCATACCGGCCCTCGGATGGACAATATCCGCCATCTCGCTCCAGCGCCCGACGCGCTCGCCGCCGACCGACATCACGCTGTCCCCCGGCGCAAGTTCCGCGCTGTCCGCGGGCGAATCGGACATAACGCCGCCGATAATCGCCGAACCGGATATCTCGCCGATACCGTGAAAAGACAGCACGCACCAGAAAAGAAATACCGCAAGCACGAAATTCATTACCGGCCCCGCGGCGATAATGACCGCCCGGATCGAGAGCGGTCTGGAGTTCAGGTCCCGCCTGGACGGTTTCTTGTCTTCATCCTCCGGATTATCGCCCGCCATTTTAATATAGCCGCCGAAGGGAATCGCCCCGAGGGCATAGACCGTCTCGCCGAACTTCTTTGAATATATTGTCGGCGGGAAACCGATGGAGAATTTCTCGACCTTCACGCCGCCGAGCTTTGCGGCGACAAAATGCCCCAGCTCGTGCACAAAGATGAGCGTCCCGAGAACGATTATTGTAGCAATTATTGTGATCATAAGGTAAAGGGTAATGGGTAAAAGGTAATAGGTAAAAGCGCCCCTCCTCACCACCCACTGGATTCCCGCTTTCGCGGGAATGACAAATTACGGATGGATTTCGTATGCGGTATTCCGCTCGCACAATCGACCAAAGAACATTGCGACAGAGAATTGGGCCTACCGAAGCAGAACTACCTTTGCCCGAAGCCCGACGGATTTGCATCTGACAAAATAAATGCCGCTGGAAACGTCCTTTCCATCTACATCCCGACCGTCCCAGAGCACTTTTTGCCCGGTCGATATATCGCCGTTTATCTCGAAAGAGCGCACAATCCTGCCGGAAATATCGTAAATCTCGATCCCCTTGCTTTCCCCGAGAACCCGAATTGCGCACACGGAATTGAAAGGATTTGGCGAAATATCCAACGACACGGCGCACGGGATGTGTGAAACTCCCACCCGAAGAGACGAGTATTTCCCGATAGCGGTCATTGCGTTGCTTTCCCAGTCGGACAGATTGTCTCCGGCCACAACCGCAACAGCCCACAGATAGTCCTCATAGGGCGCCAATGTAAATGGGCCTTCCGCGCCGATAAGCGACCAGTCCTCCGCAGGGCTGCCGTCCGGGTCGAAAAAGGCGCCGGACATGAAATTATATTTAACCGTGTCGGCCCAGCCCATTCCTGTGGGATAAATATAGACGTCGTTCTCGACCATGCTCCCGTGGGCTATCCCGGTAAGCCCGACAAGCCCGACATAACCGGTAAAAGCCGGAGTGGAACCCTCATCCCACATATATCCCCAGTCACTGGAATTGACCCAGTTTCCGCGGTCGAACCACGTTGGCCCGGATTCCACATGAATATCGAAATCCAGAAAGAAACCGATGAACAAATCGGCCCGCGTCGAAGCGCCACGGTTTTTCACCGCCGCCTCGAGGATAATATAGTCCTGATCGGGCGGGCTGTCGAAAGTAAAAGTCCGCTGCGTGATAATCACGCCGGTCTGGGGGTCGGCGTAGCAAGTGTAATAGCAATCGCCTTCCGCGCATGTCCCGGCCACGAGCGGCATTATCGGGAGAAATTCGCTGCTGCTGCCGCCCTCCCACGTAATTACATTACTGCTTGCAATCCCAAGGAAAAACCCGCCGCCGTAAAGCGTCTGAACGCCGTTGAACTGAAAACCGTTGCCGATTTCGGACGGCATGGTCGGATCGAAAAAGCCGAAACTGCCGAAATTCGTAACCGAAGTGCTCAGCGTGGGCGTCGTGTGGTCGTTGTATTCCCGTGGATAGACCCCGACGCTCACCTGCACCGTTTCCACAAATGTATATCCAGAAGCGGTCAGAGTTACCTGAATGCCCGCGGTATATGCCGGCGGGGTTGCGTTGGAGGCGTAGATTATAAAAGGATCACCGTCGTTGTCGGCGGACGTGCCGGTGGTAATTGTCCCCCATGCCGCGTTGGAATCGGTTACGCTTATGAACGGGTCGCCGAGAGAGCTTGCAGTGCCCGTCACCGAGGCGTCGAGGCCGATATTCTTCACATCGACTATCAACTTCACATGTTCATCTTTGTCAAAAACGCCGCTGCCGTCGCCCGGCGGCGGAGTGTCGTCCGTCCCGGAATTTTCGACCCGGAGAATAGGATAGGTCGGCGTGGAGACGCTGTTTATCAATTCGAGACAATCCAGCCTGCCCGCGCCGAAAGCCGTGTCGTGCCCCGCAGGGCCGAGATCGTGCGCGCTGTTCTGAAGCAGAGTATCGATCTCCTCCGGCGTGAGTCCGGGGTTTTTCGAGAGAGCCAGCGCCACCGCACCGGCAACAAATGGCGCGGACGCACTCGTTCCTCCGAAACCGTAATTATAAGAGTAGTCGCCGGAATAACTGGTTGTGGTCACATTCTGACCGGGGGCGGATAATTCCGGCTTCATAAGGCCGGGGGGATATGGAAAATCGGAGTAATCGACTGTATTCCAATGTGTAACGCCGCGCGAAGAGAAACTGGCGATAGTGTTGAACTGTGTAATCGCGCCCACAGAAACAATTGCGGTGTTCGTGCTCGCGCCGGATTGGCCCGGAGAAGGACAATCTGCGGGCGCACTAATGTCCTGCGGGACAGCGTAATGACCGCCGGCGTCTCTTCCATTTCCCGCGGAAGTAACCACAAGCGCCCCGGCGGCAAGCGCGTCCTCTAAATTCACCCGGAACCAGTCCTTTATTGAGTTCGAAGGGTCTTCCCATCCGAGGGACACCGAAAACACGGTTACGCCCATATCGATTCCATATTCGATACCGTTTATAAGATCCGAGGGCATTCCGCTGCCGGACGAGCCGATAACCTTGAGAGCCATAATCAGCGCGTCGGGGGCGACACCCGTATCGTCGGAGCCGCCGGTGCCGTCCCCGGCGACAATTCCGGCGCAGGAAGTTCCGTGACCGTGGTCGTCCGCCGGGTCGCCGTCGCCATTGATAAAATCGTAGCCGTAATAATCGTCGATATAGCCGTTAAGGTCGTCATCGACACCGTTTCCCGGTATCTCGGCGTCGTTTGTCCACATGTGATCGGCCAGATCGACATGGGTGTATCGGACGCCGGAGTCCGTTATGCCAACTATCACACCGAGTCCAGTATATCCCAGCGCCCAGACATCGTCTGCGTGAACCATTTCCACCGCCCACGTGGGAATCATCGGGGCAAGCGGCCTCATGCGATCCCGGATATTCTCCTCCGCTTCAATCAGCATTCTCGGGCTGTTGTCGATTATTCTCAGAACGTCGCTCCTCGCGGCGATCATCTCGATAGCCTCGCGCGTGCCGGTAAATCCGACCGATCCGCCGAGCTTCAACTGTTGTATATCGTCGATAAGTCCATGGGATTTTAGCTCGAACATCTCCCGAAGAAGCGGCTCTATCGCGCGTGCGGAGAAATCTTCGATTATTGCGAGTGCGAATTCGCGGCGATCCGTTCCGCGCATTTCTTTGCATGGCATAAGCGCATCCCGAATGCCGGGCCTATCGACCTGAAGCGCCGCGCGAAGCATCTCGCCGTTCCCCGAGGCGTCCATTTTTTCGCGCAGGTCGGTGTCGATATCCGCTGTTGAGAAGGCAGTCATTACAAATATGATTAATAAAACCCATACTCTCATATTATCTCCCAAAATCGCTTCCGTTGTTCCGAATTCCGTTTTTCGTTTCGACCGGTGGAACGCATGTCCATATATTATAAGAATGAAAGGGAGCATTCGCAATTGGAATTGCCCCTTTTTGTTGGTTTGAAAAACCACATTTCAAGTCTGTCGGCGCGCGCCGACCGGCAATGCCGGAGATATTTAGCGGCAATTCGGCGTTATTTCAAATACACGATTCGTTTCGTAATTTCGCAATCCCCGATTTTCGCACGGATGAGATATACGCCGCTGCCGATAGATTCGTCGGGTTGCCAGACGATCTCTGTAGGGGCGCGGTTTCCGCGCCCGTTCGACGACGGGACGGGAGACCCGTCCCCTACAGG
>DAOWNU010000022.1 GCA_030642425.1 bacterium
TATAACTTATTTGCAAGTAATTCATTAGGCCTCATTCGAGACCCACTTATTGCAACGCACCCCATATTCTCATTTTTTTAGCAATCTCTATTAAGCATTTGACATTCATTAGGATATAAAAAAAATCTAACAGTATTATGAAAAAACTCCTTATCTTACTTGCTATCGTTACGTTTGCGCTGTTTTACGCCGGATGTTCGGGAAGCGGCCCCGTGGCGCCGCCGGACAAGCATCACGGCGACGGAAATCTGTCCATCCGATTCGTTTATGTCGGTCAGGCGGAGGCGACTGTCATAACCTCCCCGGACGGCTATACTCTCCTTTACGATGCCGCAACCGGAACGGGCGCAACCGATTACATCATTCCTCTCATGGATTCTCTTAACATCGATTTCCTCGATATGGCGATAATGAGCCATTACGACGGCGACCATATCGGCGGGATAGACGAGGTGCTGAACGCGGTCGGTCTCGACGGCCTTTGCTACGATCACGGCGGCTCACACACGACTAATCACTTCACCAACTATATTGCGGCTGTGGGCGATGCTCGCCGCACTATTTCCCCCGGCGATACGATCCGGCTTGGCGACGATGTCCAAATCGCGTGTATTGCCTCCGACGGCAACGGGGCCTATGTGATACAGGAGAACGACCGCTCGGTGGCCTGTATTATATCCTACGCCGGTTTCGATGTCTGGATCGGCGGGGATATCAACGGCTCGGACGAGGGGGAGAGGGTCGATATCGAAAGCCGGGTCGCGCCGGATTGCAGACAGATGGAGTGTTTTCTTGCGGATCATCACGGCAGCAGATACTCGAACAACGAGACAATCCTCGCCGCGCTGAGGCCGGATTTCTGCGTAATTTCATGCGGAATCGACAACCCTTACGGCCATCCACACGCGGAAAGTATTGCCAGAATGCAGATTTGGACGGAAGAAATTCTCCGCACGGACGAATCGGGCACGGTAACTGTTATCGTGGACAGCGCGGGAACGTTCGATGTGAGCACGCAACACTGACCGGAACAATTATGAATATTTTACATCTTGTTACTCGCTCAGCAGAGCATCGTAGCGAAGAATATATTAAATATTAAAGATTAAAGTGCAAAATGACATATTAAAAATCAAAAAGCTCTTATCAAATCTAAAGATTCGGGGCGGAAATAATTTTAATTTTTGATTTGTAATTTTTATATTTGATGTTTGATATTTAATATTTCTCTCGTTACTCCGCTCTGCGGTGTAACGTTTTGGGCGACGCTCCGCGTCGATGGGTTGAGGGGTGGAAGAGGACGTTAATCATCGCAGCAAGGAATAATTTTAATTTTTAATTTGTAATTTTTATATTTAATTTTTGATATTTGATATATATATGGGTTGAAAACGCGATGCGGAGCGTCGAAAAAACACTGAGCGAAATTAATATGAATATTGAAAAACTCTTGTCATTCGCAATTATTATGCTCGTTGTTTTCCTCGGATGCGATAGTGTCGATCCCGATCCTCCCGAAGTGCCCGACGAGATCGAGAATGCGGTCTGGCCCTTTGTCGAGGGCAACGAGTGGACATTTACCACGCGAACATGGAACGACTCGATTGCAGATTGGGAAGAATATGGCGAGAGATACGAGGTCGTCCGGGCATTTTTGCACGGCAACAGTCGGGTTGTGGAAATCGCGCTCGAATATTTTATCGAGGATACGGTTTTTGCCGAATATACCTTCTGGTGGGGCAACACGACCGCCGGCCTGTTCGCCTATGCGCCATATAGCGAAAGTTTTGTCGCCTACGACTCCCCGCGACTGCTTTTTAAATATCCCGCGGAGAACGGCGAGGATTTTCAGAGCTTTGCCCCATATCCTGACAGTCCCACGGAGATGTTTTTCTCATCGACAATGCCAACGATAACCGTGCCCGCGGGCGAATTTGAAGCCTGTGTCGGATATCAATACTATATCCCGCCGGGGGACAATATATACTACTACTTTGCGCCGGATACGGGCTATATTTATATGGAGAAATATGTCGGCTCGACACTCACAAAAACCCGCGCATTGACCGAATATATCCTTCTTCCAAACTGAATGACACTGCCGCACTACCGATGAAGGTAAAAGGCCGAAGATCCCGCGATGTCGAAGAATAAGGGCAACAGATAGCCGCTCTTTCTTCGGGAAATTCTTCGAAAATTTTTTGTATTGCAATTGCCTAATTTAGGAATATACTTTAGCAAAATTGGTTTGAAGACTATTTCGGAGGAGAAAAATGAATCGAATTATCTCGTTGTTATGTATCGTGATTGTTCTCTCAATTTCCGCGCTGGCCACGGGGCGGACAGACAGTATCCCGCCGTTCCAATACGATTCGGGTGTCCGCGCGAGATTGGCTGGAGATGCGCTCGACGGCGACTGCGATATCCGCATGGCCCCCGAACCGGTTCACCCTATCGGCACGAATCTTTTCTATTACTCCACCGACGGCCAGATAACATGGAACAACGTTGCGGCGATAAACACGGGCGCCGATAACTGGACGGCCTCGACTCCCGGTGCTGCCGGCGATGCATACTGGAGATTTTATTTCGAGACTGACTCCTGCTGGGGAGGACAGACACCGGTTTATCCCGGCACCGACATTTGCAGGCTGCCGGCGAACTGGTATGTCTATTGGGAAGATGACGCCGGTCTCGATAGCTCCAATTCGATTCCCGGCGACGGTTCCTGGCTCGACATCCGGGGCGCGGGTTTCTGTGTTTCCAACGGCAGATTCTACGGTAAAATAGTCAAGGCCAACAGCGATTGGCGCAAGCATGACGGTGGTTTTTCCAGTATTCTCCAACTTTACGATCATAATTATGGCTATATGTTCGCGATAAACAATCCACTGGAACCGACAGGCGATGTCTCATATACAATGGTTTATTGCGATTCTCTCGATCCACCGGAAGTTGGTGGTAGTCCACCAGTCGAATTCGCTCCCGGTGTGATGAAGGTTTTTGAAAGCACCAGCGAGATATATGTGATAGACAGGGATATCGAGTTCGTTTTTGTTGCGGAAACCCTGTTTATGTCCTGCCCGATCACTTCGATAGTCAACGATGCAGATTATGGCACATACCCCAACGACGGCCGCTATTGGAACGTGCAGGTGTTGACAATGCACCTTTTCTGGACCGGAAACTGGTGGGATCCGACAATTGTCCAGTATTTTGCGGATAGAACAAAGAACGGTCATGCATATTATAATCATCGAGCCGCCGGAATAACCCCGTGGATGTCTTCGCCGACAGCGCCGAATACAGCGCCGTTATTGACAACTCCAACTGCGGATTATAATGAGTCGGACGACTCGACGACTGTGACCGTTATCTACACCGACACGGACGAGAACCCGCCGGAATATGTTCGTGTGGATATCGCTGAAACACGGGCGACCTATGAACTCGCGAAGGCCGAGGTTGTCGGCACATTCGGCTGGGTCGAGGGCATAACATATTCGGCGAGAATTCCCGGCTATCACGGCTGGGGAGCGGATTTCTCTTTCAGCGCGTCTGACGGTGTGGAAACCTATACTCTTCCCGCAGGGCCGCTTTATACCGGGGAAAGACTTCCGCAGGAAATCGGTTTCAAGGTTTGGCCCAATCCATTCAACAGCGCCTGCAGAATAGAAGCCCCGGCCGGCGCGGAAATCGAGATTTTCGATGTCAACGGACGTCTTGTCGAGAAAATGGGTGGTGCGGCTTTCGAGTCCGGCGCGCGGATTTGGTCTCCCGGCAATCGTGTAACGACCGGTGTTTATCTTATCAAGATGACCGATGGCAATTCAATTAAGACCGTGCGGACAATATATCTGAAATAGCTTGAAAAACAGGATTGCAATTTAAGGGCGGGTTATCCCGCCCTTTTTTTGTCGCGTTTCTATTTTCCGGGTGAGGGCACCGGATCGTAGCCGCTTTCGTCGCAGAAAAATGTGCATCGCGACAGGCGATTTATCGCGAGCAAGCCGCCTTTGAATGCCCCGTGAACTTCTATAGCCTCGATTGCGTATTCGCTGCAGGTGGGCGTGAATTTACATCGACCGCCGAGCCTATGATAAACTGGCGCGCCGATTTTCCGATATATCCCGATATTCCAGATTAGTATTCGCGCCGAAATCTGTTTGGATGGCGGTCTCTGCAGGTCGCCGATTATTACCACGAGCAGAAAACAGATTAGGGCGATGAATTTTATTTTTGTTTTTATTCTCACGGGATCGGTTTCTCGATAACGTCATATTCTACTACAATATTATACAAACCCGATCCACAGTCAAGATAGCAGAAAAAATTTTATTCTCGACGCATAGCGCCGGCTGCACAGCGCAATTGCATTGGAGAGCTTCTCGCTTCCACACTGCGAAACTGGAGCTTAGTTAAGAGGAAACCGGATATACCAATATCTCCTCCACTGCTGTTTTTTCGGTAAAAATCGGCAATCTCCATTTTTCATTTGACATTATCCCGACAGGTTCATATATTTATTCCAAATTATGATGAACGAAAAACAGGAAAAATAGGAAAGGAGCACACTCGATGGTTCACTACTTTAATAAGGGTGGGTTCTTGATGTTCCCGTTGCTGGGGCTGTTTGTAATCGGAATAGCTTTCGGCATTGTCAAGCTCTGGCTTCTGATGAGAGCGACGATCAATAGCAAGAAATTTTTTAGCAAAATAACGGGCACTCTGGAAAAAGAGGGTGTCAAGAGCGCAATCGAGATTTGCGAGAAAACGCGTGGTCCGCTCGCAGCTCTGATCCACGCCGGTCTCGAAAGGGCGGACCGCGGTCTGTCCTATGTCGAGAGGGCTATCGAGAATGAGGCCGCAATTCAACTCGGACATCTCGAGCGCGGAATGGTCTGGCTCTCCACAATAATCAGTGTTGCGCCGATGCTCGGTTTTCTTGGGACCGTTCAGGGCATGATTATCGCTTTCGAGACTATCGCCAAATCCAACGATATTGTCCCCAGCGAGGTCGCCGGCGGTATCTCGACCGCGCTTCTGACAACTTTCAGCGGTCTTGCAATCGCAATACCTATCCAGATATTCTACAACTACTTTGTGAATAAGGTCGATGGCATGGTTGTCGAAATGGAGGATTACTCCAACAAGCTTGTGGAGTTCCTGATCGACAAGGATATGATTGCACGATAAAGGTGAACCGTGCTTAAATTAAAAAAACACGCTAAGGCAGGCGTTGATATCCCCACGGCGAGTTTGGCGGATATTGTATTCCTTCTACTTATCTTTTTCCTCGTGACAACGAGTATGAACCCGGCCAAGGGCCTTGGGATGACATTGCCTCCGCCGGGTCAGGAAATTAAGATAGCAAAGCAAAATATTCTCAACATCTTCGTGAACCCCGAAGGCGCGGTGCTTATCGGGGGCGAAATAACTATTACCGATATTTCGCAGATCAAGGATATTGTCGAGAAAAAAAGAATGGAATACAAGGCGGAGAAGGGCGAAGAAGAAGAGATAATTATCAGCCTTCTCACACATACCGACGCCGAATACCGGATGATGATCGAGGTGCTGGATCAGATAAAACTCGCGGGCGCAAAGAAGATATCTATCGCCACGCCACATTTTTAAAAAAGGGTGATGTGAAGCCCGTATTGTGAAACAGAGCGATGGAAAAATCAAATATCAAAGTTAAAAATGCAAAATGAAATGTTAAAAATTAAAAAGCTTCTTATCAAATATGAGAACTTGAAATGGGATAATTTCTGAAAGAATTGAAACAGGTTGCATGTATTTTTGCACCGAATATCCTCACTATTCTGGAAGAGAAAATAATTTTGCTTTTTAATTTGTAATTTTAATATTTGATGTTTGATATTTAATATTCCAAAGTTATACCACTGTCTCCGTGGAATATGTCAGTAAAACGGGGCAACCGCCTGCAATACCGGAGGATAAATTGGCCATAGGATTTAAACAAAAAGCGAAACTGTCGAGCGCGATTCCGAATTCCTCCATCGCGGATATCGTCTTTCTGTTGCTCATTTTCTTTATGACCGTTACGGTTTTTAAGGAATATCAAGGGCTGAAAGTGCAATTGCCGAAGGCCAAAGCCACACAGAAAATCGAGGCAAAGCGCGATATTACATACATTTGGATCGACAGAAAAAATAATATTAATATCGACGATATGATGGTCTCCTCGGCGGAGGTCTTGCCGATAATGGCGGATAAAATGATTAACAATCCGGCGGTGATTGTTTCGATCCGCGCGGACGAAAAGGCCAAATACGGTCGAATTGCTTTGTTGATGGAATCGCTGAAGGAGGCGAATGCCCTCCGGATAAACTTCGCCACACTCACCGAAGGTTAAGCTATGCGTTACCGGGACGAAAAAGCCAATCTGCCGGAACAGTTCACACTGAACTACCGGAAGAGCTTGATCATTACATTATTAGCAATCCTTATGCTCGCCCTGACATTTATCACTATAAAGGTTAAGAGGATCGAGGTTTCCGATTACCAGCAGATAATCGAGATAGAAGATATCGAAGAAACACGCCAGCAAATGGAGAAAGAGGAGCCGCCAAAACAGGAGATCGCCGAGGTTATCGAGGCCGAGGACGAGGAGGTTCCTGATACTGTTACTATCGGTGAGACGGACCTTAATGTCGATTCATTCGTGCCCCCGCCTCCGCCCGACGACAAAGAGGCTGTGGACTTTTTTGCGCTCGAGACCAAACCCAAGACGGTGAAAGAAATCGAACCGGTTTATCCCGACCTCGCTAGAAGGGGAGGGGTCGAGGGCAGGGTTCTTGTGGAGGTTATTATCGGTTTCGACGGCAAGGTCGAGTCCGCAAAAATAGTCGGCGCGGAGCCGGAAGGGTTTTTCGAGGATGCCGCTCTCGCGGCCGCGAAGCAATGGGTATTCACTCCAGCGAAACAGAGGGATAAGCCCGTGCGCGTGAGATATCAGATACCGTTCAGATTTCAGGTCAGATAGGCGTATTTCACGGTATAATTTATTCAAAGCCCCGAAAGGGGCTTTTTTGTTGGCTCACGATTTTGCGATTTGAAAACGACGATTTTTCGCGGGAAAGACCCGGTGGGTCGCCCGCTTTCCCCTGAAATTTCTCTGCATTTTTTACTTGAATTTACTGCTGAGAATAAATATTATAACATGATATGTGATACGAACACATGGAGGTTATCGGCCCTTTCGGAAAAAATTTGTTTTTAATGAACCTTTTTCTCGAAGAGAACGGAGGGTTGGATAATGAGATTACTCCCGATCATACTTGCGGTTTTACTTCTTACAATTATTGTTGCCGGGGCGGTAGTTCCTCTCGCGCAGAATGGCCCGCCGACGTGGCGGCATATTCGACCGGCGTCTTCCACAGCAGAAGCGATGTTTCAAAAATCAATTCCGGGTGGCGAAAAGCTCCCACCGGGCGATTATTTTGTGAGAATCGATAGAATTACGGGCAAAGCTCATATAATAATTGGGAGGGGGCTTCCAATAGATGGTTTTACGCATGTCGATTCACGCAGCGCCGAGGCCGCCGCGTTCGCATTTATTGCCGCGAACGAGGCCCTAACAGGTGTCGCTGCCGCCGATTTATCCGTGCAATCCGTGAATTGGGAACGCGACCGCGCATTTGTGCATATTATACAGACCGGCGGAGGAGCGCCGGTCTGGGGCGGCAATCTGAACCTGATAATCACCCCCGATGCGAAAGTCAGCCTTTACCGCAGCGACCTTCTCCCCGATATGCCAGAGGCAATCGCACCAGCAATCGACGAAGAAACCGCACTGTCTCTTGCCCCGAATCATATTAAACCGGGAGTCGAACCCAACAGAATAGACAGAATCGGGCTGTTCCGCTATCCGGCATGGGGCAGCGAGGGCTATGAGACCTTCACCGTTTGGGCATTTCAGATTTATACGAAAAGCCCTCTCGGCCTCTGGCAGGTTATTATCGACGCGGCCTCCGGCGAAACAGTCTCGTTCTCGAACGAACTGAGAACTGTCGATCTGGGCGGCACAATTATGGGTCAATATCACTATCAGTTCAAGGACGACCCCCTCGAGACCGCGCCGTGGAGACATGTCAAAATAAATATCGGCTCTTCAGACTGCTATTCGGATATCGACGGCGTGTGGACATTGACAACAACCGCCGCGTCCCCGTGGAACTACCAGACGAGCCATTACGGCCGTTATTGCGACGTCGATAACGGCGCCGCGACCGACGCCTCTTATTCGACCTCATTTTCCAGCACGCCATTCAATTTCACATGGACAACCTCGACCAACCCGGTCGATGAAATGAACCTCTATTACCATGTGAACCGCATTCACGATTATGTCCGCGATACACTCGGTTTCGGTGGGATGAACTACCGTATGTCCGCGCAATGCAACGACCCTGCGGTTGCGGACAACGCCTATTACGACGGCTACGGCGGAATCAATTTCGGCGCCGGCGGAACGATGTTCTACGACCTTTCGCTCTTCTGCGATATTGTCTATCACGAATACACTCACGGAGTGACGCATCACATTTATCCCTACGGAACTTTGCCCTATTCGGGTCAATCCGGCGCGATGGACGAGGGTTTCAGCGATTATTTTCCATGCAGCATGACCGACAACCCCTGGATGGGCGACGGCGGCCTTTTCCGAAGCGGGACGGCCTATATGCGGCGGTGCAATACCGCCAAACGCTATCCCGAAAGCTGGGTGGGCGAGGTCCACGCCGACGCCGAAATTATCGACGCCGCATGGTGGGGGATACGCGAAGGGATCGGGCGAATGGCCGCAGATTCCCTTATTCATTTGACCCGTTTCACTCTTGCGGAGGATTTCGAGGACTTTTTCTGGGCCACACTCGCCACCGACGACGACGACGGCGATATCACCAACGGCACACCGAACGCGCGATTGATTTACGACAGCTATTTCGCCCACGGAATCGGGCCGGGGTTTCAGTTGACAGTAGTCCACACACCGCTGAGCGATACAGAGCAAACCACTGGCGATTACGATATCCGCGCGGAGTTTGTCGCCACGCTCGGGATTGTGGACGATTCCGCGAAAGTGTTTTTTCGCATCGACGGCGGCGATTGGATGGCTACGCCGCTTACGCTGCTATTCGGGATTTATCGGGGCGATATTCCGGCACAGCCCTACGGAACGCTGGTGGATTACTTCATTTACTCATTGGACAACGGCGGCTATCAAATATCCTCGCCGCCGGGCGCGCCAATGGCTTTCCATTCGTTCGCAGTAGAAATCGACACGACCCCGCCCTCGATAATCGCGCTGCCCATCGGCCAGTGGTTCGAGTATGCCTGGCCGCCAACCCTATACGCGACAGTTCACGACGACCACGGCCTCGCTTTGGTGGAGATTCATGGCGAATTAGGTGGCGTTTCGCTGACACCAACCACTATGTCCGAGAGCGATTCGGTGGATATCTGGACAGGCCCGCTGCCGGGAATCCCGGCCGGAGGCGATACGATTCAATATTGGATCGTCGCGACGGACGTTGCGATATCGCCCCACACAACTGTTTTCCCTTCCACCGGAACATATTCCACGCGGGTGCTTCCGGGATACAACGAGGATATCGAAGTAATGGGCCGCGGATTGCACACTTACGGTATCCGCGCCGGCTACGCCAATCAATGGGATATCGGGCCGAACAACAATCCATATTCCGTCGGAAGTCACTGCTATCAGTTCACCGGCCCCGGCGGAACCTATGCCGACGAGTCGGACGGCGCGCTTTGCACCCCCGAACTTCGTATCGGCAACCCCGCCACGCTGACATTCTGGCACAGGATGAGCGCGGAGACCGACGGTTCTCACGCCGGCTACGCATGGGACGGCGGAGTGGTGGAGGTCTCGACCGACGGCGGCGCGAGCTGGGGCTATGTCGATCCAACCCCCGGGTATACTCACCGGATACAGAACAATCCGGCCAGTCCGTTCGCCTATAATACATGGTGTTTTTCGGGCGATATCTGGTGGCGGCAGGAGACGATAGACATGGCGCCATTTTATCCGGGGGCGATGATTAGATTTCACTTCGGCTCGGACTCCCATGTTTATGAGGATGGCTGGTTTATCGACGATATTGTTCTCACGACCGTTCTGGACGATATCGACGAATCGGAGCCGGGACAAATCCCGCGCGAATTGTCTATCGAGGGTTGTTATCCGAACCCATTCAACGCGGCGGTGAAGATAAGGGTTCAAGGGGTCGAGGATTCAAGGGTTCGAGTAGAGATATTCGATATAAATGGGAGAATGGTTTATGAAATGCCCGTAGAGGCGGGTTCCAAACCCGCCTGCGCGGGAGGGTCACGGACCATCCCCTTCGAAATTACATGGCAGCCCGACGAATCTCTCGGTTCCGGCGTCTATCTTGTCAGATTATTGTCGGGCGATATTTCGGTTTCGTCAAAAGTCATTCTGATGAAATGACGCCGAATCCGCCGGAGGCGGTTGAGGCCGGTCATCCGTCGGCATTGCCGACCCGCCGCGTGGCGGTCGTTCTTTACATTTTATGTTCCGTAGGGGCTGGCCCATGTGCCTGCCCTTCCGAAGGGTGACCACACGGGGTCGCCCCTACGGGAATTTATAACCTCCAGAACCCGCGGGGGATAATAATTGTTTGGCGGGAGAAAATTGGGCAATTTAACCCAAAACGCTGTAAGTTCTTTGTGGTCATAACGAAAAGTCGCGGCAAGGTGTTAAAAAGGCGCGGACAGCGTGTAAAAAGCCGTGCCATATCTTTAAAAAGCCGCGACAGTCGATTAAACAGCCGTGCCATATCTATAAAAAGGCGCGGATGTCAATCAAAAAGGAGTGGCATATCATCAAACAGCCGCGTCAGACCATCGAACAGAAACTTTTTGAACCCCTGTCGCAACTTTTGTATGGCTTGCCGCGACTTTTTGCCCTTGTGGCACTCCTTTCACCCAATGAATAAAAACAAAACTAACGGAGGTTTTTTCTCGTTACTCCGCTCTGCGGTGTAACGTTTTGGGCGACGCTCCGCGTCGATGGGGGGGGA